>JAZUSM010000107.1:0-31877 GCA_045606725.1 Oscillospiraceae bacterium
GGATATCGTTGACGATATAAAGGATAAGCTTGACGGCGATGACGAGGATGAAGAAGGCAAGGAAGAAACCGCCGCTGAAGCTGAAAAGCCTGCTGAAAAGAAGAGCCTGAAGGACGGTAAGTTCGGTTTTCTGTTCAAGGAAATTTCCTTTGGCAAGAAGAAAAAGGCTGACGAAAATGAAGGCGAGGAATAATGAAATACATTTTTGCAAATGACCTGCACAGTTTATCTTTTCACGATGCTGTTATCAAGGGATTAAGCTTTGACGGCGCTGATATGCTTTGGAAAGTCGACAAAATATATAACGGCGACATAATCGGAGATGTATCAACGATACGTTTCTGCAATTTCTGCATTGAAAAAGCTGCTGACGCCGGATGGGAGCATTTCGCTGACGGTTGGGAAAATTACACCGATGAAAAAAAGGATGAGGTTGTAATATTTCCTGACATTGAGTTGAATAAATCCGAAATTGATGAGTTGATTGATGAAATCCGCAACGAAACACCTATGATTTTATCTCTGAGTGATAGTAAGACACATTGCGGAAAAATGGTTGACGTTATGATTGATTTCAGAAAAGATATAAAGCTGTTGCGCAACAGTGCTGCAAAAATGAAAATAAGTTGTTCAAAAATAATTGTTGAATGGAACAAAGCATAAGGAGTATCCTATGAAAATAATTCTCGCATCAAACAACAAGAACAAGCTCCGTGAAATCCGTGAAATTCTTGAGCCTGCGGGCTTCGAGGTTGTTTCACAGGCGGAAGCTGGCGCTGATATAGAGGTTGAGGAAAACGGCAAAACCTTTGCCGAAAACGCTTTCCTCAAGGCAAAGGCTGTCTACGAAATGACGGGACTTCCCGTGCTTGCTGACGACAGCGGACTTGAAATCGAAGCTCTTGACGGCGCACCGGGAGTCTACTCCGCACGCTATGCACCCGAGGGACAGCGCAAGGCGAAAGTCCTTGCGGAAATGAAGGATGTGCCTGACGAAAAGCGTACAGCGGATTTCGCCTGCTGTATCTGTTACATCGACGAAAACGGCGTTGAGCACTACTTTGAGGGCAAATGCTTTGGAAAAATCGGCTACGAAAACCGCGGAACAAACGGTTTCGGCTACGACCCGATTTTTATGTACGGCGACAAGTCCTTTGCCGAAATTTCCGCAGAGGAAAAGAACAAGGTAAGTCACCGTGCTCTTGCTCTTAAAAAGCTGAAAGAATATTTTGTGAAATAAGGAGAACAAAGCCATGAAACTGCTTGCCATAGACGGTAACAGCATTATGAACCGTGCATTTTACGGAATAAAAATGCTGTCCAACAAAAAGGGCGTCTACACCAATGCCCTGACAGGATTTATGAATATCTACCTCGCTGTGGCAGGCGAGCTTAACCCCGACGGAGTAGCTGTTGCCTTTGACCTTCGTGCACCTACCTTCCGCCATAAAGCAGTTGCAAGCTACAAGGCGAACCGTCACGGCATGCCCGACGAGCTTGCTCAGCAGATGCCGATGATTAAGGAATTGCTGATGGCTCTCGGTGCAAAGGTTATTGAGTGCGAGGGGTACGAGGCCGACGATATTCTCGGCGCGCTCTCCAAGCTTTGCGACGACGAAAAGGGAGAGTGCTACATTCTCACAGGGGACAGGGACTCCCTTCAGCTCATTTCCGACAGCACGACTGTCCTGCTCCACACAACAAAGGGAACGGTTAAATACAACGAAGAAAAATTCACCGAGGATTACGGAATTGCACCAATCCAGCTTATCGACCTGAAAGCACTTATGGGTGACAGCTCCGATAACATCAGCGGCGTAAAGGGTATCGGTGAGAAAACCGCTACCCAGCTTATCAAGGACTACCACACCGTTGAGGAGCTTTACTCCGCACTTGAAAGCGGAAATGTTACCGCTACAAAGTCCGTTATCGCCAAGCTTGAAGCAGGCAAGGCAGATGCCGAGCAGAGCAAATGGCTTGCAACAATCGTGAAGAATGCGCCAGTTGAAACTGATATTTCAGCATATAAAACAGGCAATGCTGACGAAGAAAAAATCTCTCAGCTTCTCACCTATCTTGAAATGTTCAAGCTTCTGGACCGCTTGAAAATCAAGCCCTCCGCAGTTGTTGAAGCTGCATCTGAAACAGCTCCCACAGAGAAAAAGGAGTACACCGTTTCAGGCGAATTTTCAGGCAATGTGACAGCACTTGAACAAGCAACTTTTCTTATCAAAGATGACGTTATGCACCTCACCTCCGAGGGCAAAATCTATACGGTTACCGACAGGAAAACACAGCTTGATTTTCTTGCTTCACCGTGCAAAAAATACACAGCAAACGCAAAACCCGCGTACCGCTTCTGCCTTGAAAACGGCACAGAATTGAAAAATGTTGCCGCTGACGCAGATATTTTAGGGTACGTTTTAAATACAAATTCCAACGAGTACACGACCGAAAGAATGTGTGCCGAGTACGGCTCACCTGCATATGAGGAACTGGGTGAATATGCAGAAATTGCGGCACTTGACACCCTTATCCCCACAATGCTTGCTGAAACGGAAAAGCAGGATATGATGTGGCTTCTGAACGAGGTTGAAATGCCGCTGACAGAGGTGCTTGCATCAATGGAACATTACGGCGTAAAGGTGGACAGCGAGGGTATCAAGACTTTCGGCGAACAGCTTAAAATTGATATGGACGGTCTTGAACAGCAGATTTATTTTATGGCTGGTCACCAGTTCAACATCGGCTCACCGAAACAGCTTGGCGTGGTGCTTTTTGAGGAGATGGGACTCCCAACAGGCAAGAAAACCAAAACAGGTTACTCCACCAACGCTGAGGTGCTGGAAAACCTCCGTGACAAGCACGAAATCGTGGACGCAATTCTCCAGTACCGTCAGCTTTCAAAGCTTAACTCAACCTACGTTGAGGGACTGCTGAAAGTAATCGCTGACGACGGCAGAGTACATTCCGTGTTCAAGCAGACCGAAACAAGAACAGGACGAATTTCCTCCGCAGAGCCGAATGTGCAGAACATTCCCGTCCGTACGGAGCTCGGCAGAAATATGCGTAAATTCTTTGTTGCAGACGAGGGCAAGGTGCTTCTTGATGCCGACTACAGCCAGATTGAACTGCGTATTCTCTCCCATATGAGCGGTGACGCAAACATGCAGGACGGCTTCAACAAGGGAATGGATATCCACACCGCAACCGCTGCCCAGGTTTTCGATATGCCTGCGGATATGGTTACTTCCGAAATGCGACGTGCCGCAAAGGCTGTAAACTTCGGAATTGTATACGGTATCGGCGCATTCTCACTTTCAAAGGATATCGGTGTTTCCGTTGCCGAGGCTGACCGCTATATAAAGAACTATTTTGCCAAGTATCCCAACGTGCAGAAGTTTATGGAAACAACCGTTGACGACGCAAAGGAAAAGGGCTACGCCGTGACAATGTTCGGCAGAAGAAGACCAATTCCGGAACTGAAAAATTCCAACAAGAACATTCAGGCATTCGGCAAGCGTGCCGCAATGAATGCACCCATTCAGGGCACGGCGGCTGACATAATCAAAATCGCAATGATAAAAGTCTACAACCGTCTTAAAGCGGAACAGCTTGACGCACGTCTTATTTTGCAGGTGCACGACGAACTGATCATCGAGGTAAGCGAGGCTGACGCAGAACGTGCGGCGGCTGTACTTGGTGAGGAAATGCGCAATGCTGTAAAGCTTGATATTCCGCTTACAGCTGACGTTGCAAAGGGTAAGACTTGGTATGAAGCGAAGGATTGATTGAAAGATTTACATTTGTGGAGATGACGTGAAAATGGAAATAATAGCGTATGAGATGAAATATCATAACAATATTATTGAACAAAGCAATATATCATGTATGCCATTTAAAGAACAATATTTTGAAGCATACATGAGCATATATAATGAATGTTTTTATGAAATGCGAAAAGCACTGGATATTGAACCGTATAACTTTTTAAGTAATTATAAGCAGATTTCAGAAAAGGTTAAAGATATTTATTTGCTTGTAGAAAAAGAAGAAATAATAGGTTCTGTTGCATGTTATGGTAATGAGATTGATGATTTGATAGTGAGCAAAAAATTTCAGCATAAAGGATATGGAAAACAACTTTTATTATGGGGAATGCAATATATTAGAAAAAAGAATAATGAATCTATTGTATTACATGTAGCTGAATGGAATGAGAATGCTCTTGATTTATATAAAAAAATCGGATTTGAAATTACAGGTATCCAAAGAATTCGATAAACAACAGCAATATAGTTCATACAAAAGAACTTTTCACTATGCAGTAAATTACCTTATCGCTAACCGAAAGGAAACACCCACTTGGAACACATCTACATCAAAAACATAAAAATAGAAAAAACAGCCGCCCTTGCCCCGATGGCATCGGTTGCGGACAGAGCGTACCGTGCGCTGTGTAAGGAAAACGGCTGTGCATATATGGTGTCGGAAATGATTTCCGCAAAGGGACTCTGCTACTCCGACCGCAAAACCGAGGAGCTTTGCACCGTTATGGACTACGAGCGCCCCTATGCGTTACAGCTTTTCGGCAGCGAGCCTGATTTCATGGCAGAAGCGGCAAAGCGGCTTATGGTGTACAAGCCCGACATTATTGATATAAATATGGGTTGCCCCGTGCCTAAAGTCGCAGGCAACGGCGCAGGCAGCGCACTTATGAAAGACCCGAAGCTTGCGGCTGAAATTGTTGAAGCAACGGTTAAGGCAGTACCTGTTCCCGTTACGGTAAAATTCCGCAAGGGCTGGGACGAAAACAAAGTCAACGCCGTTGACTTTGCAAAGGCAATGGAGCAGGCAGGTGCGGCGGCTGTTGCGGTGCACGGCCGCACAAAAAATCAGATGTACCACGGCAAGGCTGACTGGGAGATTATCCGCAAGGTCAAGGAAGCTGTGCAAATCCCCGTCATTGGAAACGGTGACGTAAACTCCCCCGAAACAGCGGCAGCAATGTACAAGGAAACAGGCTGTGACCTTGTTATGATTGGACGCGGAAGCTACGGCAGACCTTGGCTTTTCGGACAGATTAAACACTACATGGAAACAGGAGAAATCCTCCCCGAGCCAACCCTTGAACAGCGCCTTGAAATGATGTGCAGACAGGTTGAGCTTGCGGTAAAATATAAGGGCGAGCGCATCGGAATGAGCGAAGCACGCAGACAGTGTGCGTACTACCTGAAAGGTATGCCGGGCGCGGCTGAGCTGAGAAACCGCTGTGGAAAACTGAGCAGTATCGACGATTTGCGTGAGCTTTGTGATGAGGTTGCAAAAAGAAATAATGAGTGATATAATAATCAGAAAAGCGGCGGAGGAGGATGTCCCCGCAATTGCAGAAATTGAAAAAGCAAGCATACCTCAGCCATGGAGCGAGTCGGCTTTTGCGGACGCTTTGACGCAGGAAAATGCGCTGACTATCGTTGCCGAAACTGACGGTGAAATTGCAGGCTTTATCACGGGCGTTTTTCTTTTTGACAACGCCGATATCTACAGCATTGCAACAGCTGAACAGTACCGAAAAAAAGGTATTGGAGCAATGCTTCTCAAATCATTTTTTGACACGCTTCCAACCGAAGTTGAAGCCGTGGGACTTGAAGTCCGTGAGAGTAACTCAGCAGCAATTTCATTGTACGAGAAAAACGGCTTTGAGCGTGTTGGTCTGCGTAAGAATTTTTACGAGCAGCCGAGAGAAAATGCAGTTTTATACACCAAACAATTGAGTAAATAATAAAGATAAGGATTGAAAAACATGAAAATTCTTGCAATAGAAAGCTCCTGCGACGAAACAGCCGCAGCTGTTGTTGAGGACGGAAAGAAAATCCACTCAAATATCGTCGCTTCACAGATTGAGGAGCATAAAAAATTCGGCGGAGTTGTTCCCGAAATTGCGTCACGACGTCATTGTGAAAACATTCTCGACGTTGTTCAGCGTGCACTTGAAGAAGCAAACTGCACACTTGATGACATCGACGCTTTTGCAGTAACCTATGCACCGGGACTTATCGGCGCACTTCTTGTTGGTACAAGCTTTGCAAAGGGTCTTGCAATGGCAACGGGCAAGCCGCTTATCCCAACACATCACATCGCGGGACACATTGCCGCAAATTACCTTACAAGCGCAGAAAGTGATGAACCGCTGAAACCTCCGTATCTTTGTCTTGTGGCAAGCGGCGGACATTCCCACATTATCGAGGTGCTTGACTACACAAAATTCCGAGTAATCGGCAGAACACGTGACGATGCTGCAGGCGAAGCATTCGACAAGGCGGCAAGAGTCCTCGGTTTCCCATACCCGGGCGGCGTGCATATCGACAAGGCGGCTAAGGAAGGCAACCCGAATACTTATAAATTACCACACCCTAAGGTAACAGGAAGCGAATTCGACTTCTCTTTCTCAGGACTCAAAACAGCCGTGATAAACATTGCTCACAACGCTGAGCAAAAAGGCGAAACCGTGAACAAGAACGACCTTGCAGCGGCTTTCCAGAAGACAATTTCCGAAATTCTTGTGGAAAGAACAATCGGTGCAGCAAAGGCATACGGCTATAAAACTGTTGCACTTGCAGGCGGTGTTTCCGCAAACTCAGCGGTGCGCGGACTGCTTGAAAAAGAATGCAAGAAAAACGGCTTTAAATTGTATATGCCTGCAATGTTCCTCTGCGGCGACAATGCGGCAATGATAGGCTGTCAGGCTTATTATGATTACCTCGCAGGCAGACGTGCGGACGAAAGTCTTAACGCTGTTGCAACGCTTTCGCTTGATGATATCTCGGTAAAGGACTGATTTGATGAAGAAAACTATTGTAATGCTTTTCTGTGCACTTTTATTGACATCCTGTGCGCAGGAAAATAATACAACTACAGAAATTATTGACACAACAATTGAAACACAAGTCCATGTTTCCGATGACACCGCAAGGCCGTTAATCTTTATTGAAACGCAAACTCCCTGCGACCCCGATACAGAGCTGCAGATGGATTTTGAGTACGCTTCAACTCTGCTTCACGACGCACTTGAAGCAGACGGGAAATTATTCGAGGGTGCAACAATACTTGACGACGGTGCATACGAAATCAACGGAACAATATATCATTGTCTTGCGGTTTGTTCCGACAACGGCGGAAACATTTCCCGTATGGGCAATTTCTGCGTGAGCGATATCGACAGAACAGCAGTTTATATCAGCTTCGACCCGACAATCGACAAGTTTGGCATGTTTGCCGATTATGCAGGTGAAATTGACGAAAATGATTATAGAACACGATTGATACTGATAGGTTAAGAAAGGATAGATTAAAATGTTAAACAGCAAACAGAGAGCAAAGCTCAAAAGTATAGCTTCAACAGAAGACACAATTCTTCAGGTAGGCAAGAATGGCGTTATCGATACCCTTGTTGTGCAGGTAAACGACGCACTCAAGGCACGTGAACTTATCAAGATGAAGGTGCAGGAAAACTGTATGCTTTCACCTGCCGAGGCGGCAAATGAGCTTGCAGAAAAGACAAAGTCCGAAGTTGTGCAGGTTATCGGCAGCAAGTTCGTGCTTTTCAAGCGCAACCCTCAGAACCCGAAAATCGACCTCAAGACAAAGTAATGAACAGAGCGATTTTCGGCGGCAGCTTTGACCCCGTGCACAAGGGACACGTAAACCTCGTTCAGCAGATTTACGACAAGACCGAACTTGACGAGATAATCATTATGCCCACGGCAATTTCACCCTTCAAGCAGAACATGGAGCGTAAGCCTGCTTCTGCGGCAGACCGCCTTGAAATGTGCAGACTTGCCTTTGCGGATATGGATTTCGTAACCGTCAGCGACTACGAAATTTCACTTTCAGAGGTAAGCTATACAGTGAATACAATCCGCCATTTCCGCACGTTGTATCCGGATGATAAACTGTTTTTCATAATGGGCAGCGATATGCTTCTGTCATTTGAACGCTGGAAGAATTTCGAGGAAATTCTCTCAATGTGCACCCTTATCGCTGCTTCACGTGAAGATGGCGAAACGGATATGACTGAACTTGAGGCACAGGCTGAAAACCTCCGTAAATATGGCAGTGTAATACTTCTGCGTACGGACGCATACGAGGTTTCATCAACGGAAATACGTGAAAAAATCAAAAAAAATTCTGATATATCTTGCTATGTACACGAAAATGTAGTAAAATATATTCTGGAGAACAAGCTCTATACCGACTAAAAGGGGGATTTTTCTATGTGTTCCGCTGCTGAAATTACCGATATTCTGGAAATAAGGCTCTCAAAAAAACGCTTTCAGCACAGCCTTAACGTTGCGGAGGAAGCAGGAAAGCTTGCGGAAAAATTCGATTACCCCGACAAGGAAAAAGCATACCTTACAGGACTTCTTCACGACATATGCAAGGAAATTCCCAAGGAAGAACAGCTTGAAATGGTGAAGAAATCAAAGCTGAATGTGTCCGAGGTTGAACTTGGTACGCCACCGCTTTTTCACGCTGTAGCAGGTGCCTGGTACGCTGAAAACGTGCTTAATATCCACGATGACGATATGCTTAATGCAGTGCGTTACCATACTGTGGGACGTGCTGGAATGAGTCAGCTGGAAAAGATAATTTACCTTGCGGACCTGATTTCCGCAGACCGTAATTACAAAGATGTAAACAAAATGAGAAAGCTTGCCTTTCAGAGCCTTGATAAGGCAATGCTTGAAGCACTGAAATTCTCGGTTACGGACGTTGTGGCAAAAGGCTCAATGCTTCCGTGCCATACAATCGAAGCGTATAACTTTTACATAACCGAAAAGAAAAAAGAAAGGATTGAAGTATAAATGACACAGGAAGAGCTTATTGCTTCTGCGGTAAAAATTCTCGACGGTAAAAAGGCTGAGGATATCCGCGTTATAAAGATAGGTGACTTGACAATTCTTGCGGATTATTTTATAATTGCAGACGGTACGTCCTCAACACAGACAAAGGCGCTTGCAGATGAGGTTGAATTCAGACTCAAGCAGCAAGGCAGAGAACCCAAGCAGGTTCAGGGCAACAACGGTTCAAACTGGATTATCCTCGATTACTCCGATGTTGTAATCCACATTTTCTATAAGGAAACCCGTGATTTTTACAACCTTGAACGTCTGTGGAGTGACGGTGAGGATATCGATATTTCAAAGTATCTGGACTAAGGAAACGCTGATTAATACGTTTCTACCGTTTTACAAAATATACTCAAGGACGTAAACCCGTACATTTTTCAAAACGATGAAACGAACACTTTGCTTTAATCAGCTTTCCCTGAGCTTAAATAACGGGAAAGGATATGGTTGCATGACGTTGTCAGACAATGCTGAAAAAGGCAGAAAAACAGCGATACTTGTATCGGTTATGTGCTTCGCGGTGTCACTTTTTTCGCTGATAAGTTTCAATATATTAATGGCAGCAATCGGATTTGGTGTTGCATACCATATCGGAAAAGGCAGTCTTACCGCAAGAAACTGCGGAGTAATACTGACTATATCGGAAATTCCCGTCCTGACTGTTATGATTGTTTTTATGGCAAGGCAATTTGTCCTTGCTTACATAATTGCAGCAGCAATTGTATTGGTGCTTGATGCAATCGCACTTTTACTGTTGCTGTTCAATAAAAATCTCAGTGCTTATTTCAGAGAAGTTTTTGAGCAAACAGAACAAGATTGACATTATTAATTACATGAAAGGAAAATGACAATGATCAATAACAATTATGATATTGACGAAATTGAAATGCCCGTTCTTGAAAATCTGGACGGAAGTGATTTCAAAGAAGAACCTGTACCTGCTGAAAACAAAGAATTTGTAATCCCTGAAAGGACTGTTCCTCAGGAGCCTGCTGTTCCTAGGGATATAACAGTCAGTGAGGGCGGTTGGCAGGAGCGTCAGGAAAAATTTTTTGCGGCAAATTATAATGAAGAAAAGCTGAGAAACCTTGAACATGGTGAAAAAATAGTAAAGGCAATATGTGTTTTTATGATTGCAACATCAGTGATTTCAATATTTCTTTCTTTCGGCGGACCTTCAATTGTAACAAACGGAACAAGAATATGGTTGATACGCAAGTTTTATAACGGCGGTTTTCTGCCGTGGCTTGCACTTACAGTAATGAATATACTGACAGCAATTGGCTTTTTTACTATTATCAGCAAGGTGGAATTTTTGGCAAAATTTGGATTTGTTTCAAATGCAAATTTAATTCAGCTTGTGTATGCACTCTTCGGAGTGGGTTATCTTGTTGTAGCTTTTCTTATGATTTTTGATAAGCGTATAAGAACTTATTGCACTTAATAAATAAGCGGTTTATCCGCACTAAATAAAGCAAAGGAATGATTTTTTTGGAAAGATACGATTACGCTGCTGCTGAAAAAAAGTGGCAGGAATACTGGGACAAGCATGATACCTTCAAGGCTGAAACAGGAAGCAAGAAGCCTAAGTTCTATGCACTTGTAGAATTCCCTTACCCATCAGGCGCAGGTATGCACGTTGGTCATATCAAGGCTTATTCCGGCCTTGAAGTAGTAAGCAGAAAGCGCCGCCTTGAGGGCTACAACGTTCTGTTCCCGATCGGCTTTGACGCATACGGTCTGCCAACAGAAAATACAGCCGTAAAGACAGGCGTGCACCCAAGAGTTGTTACAGACAACAACATCGTAAAGTTCACAAGCCAGCTCAAAAGAGTAGGCTTCTCCTTCGACTGGTCAAGAGTTGTTGACACAACAGAAGAAGACTACTACAAGTGGACACAGTGGATTTTCCTCAAGATGTTCGAAAACGGCCTTGTGTTCAGAGATAAGACTCTCGTAAACTACTGCCCAAGCTGTAAGGTTGTTCTTTCCAACGAGGACTCTCAGGGCGGTAAGTGCGATATCTGTCACAGCGATATCGTGCAGAAGACAAAGGAAGTATGGTACCTCCGTATTACAGAGTACGCTGATAAGCTTCTCCAGGGTCTTGATAAGGTTGACTATCTTCCTAATATCAGACTCCAGCAGGAAAACTGGATTGGTAAATCCACAGGTGCTTTCGTAAACTTCTCTATCAAGGAAAACGACGAAAAGCTCCGTATCTATACAACACGTCCCGATACTCTCTACGGTGTAACATTCATGGTTATTGCACCTGAGCACCCGATTATCGAGAAGTACAGAGATAAAATCGCTAACATCGATGCACTCGACGCTTACAAGGCAGAGTGTGCAAAGAAGAGCGAGTTTGAAAGAACACAGCTTGTCAAGGACAAGACAGGCGTTAAGGTTGAAGGCCTCACAGCAATCAATCCTCTCACAGAAAAGGAAATCCCTGTTTACGTTGCCGACTATGTAATGATGGGCTACGGTACAGGTGCAATCATGGCTGTTCCTGCTCACGATACACGTGACTACGACTTCGCAAAGAAGTTCGGTATTGATATTATCGAAGTAATCAAGGGCGGCGACATTTCCAAGGAAGCTTATACAGGCGACGGCGAAATGGTCAACTCCGATATGCTCAACGGCATCACAACCAAGAAGGACGCTATCGAAAAGGTACTCGGCATTCTTGCTGATAAGGGCGTAGGTGAAAAGGGTGTTCAGTACAAGATGAAGGACTGGGCATTCAACCGTCAGAGATACTGGGGTGAACCAATTCCGATTGTACATTGTCCTGAATGCGGCATGGTTCCTGTTCCTTATGATGAGCTTCCTCTCAAGCTTCCGCCTGTGGACAACTTCCAGCCAGGTTCAGACGGCGAAAGCCCTCTCGCAAAGATTGACTCTTTCGTAAACTGCAAGTGTCCTAAGTGCGGACACGACGCAAAGCGTGAAACAGACACAATGCCACAGTGGGCAGGTTCCTCCTGGTACTTCCTCCGCTACTGCGACCCGAAGAACCCTGATGCACTTGCATCCCAGGAAGCACTCAACTACTGGATGCCTGTTGACTGGTACAACGGCGGTATGGAGCACGTTACACGTCATATGATTTATTCCCGTTTCTGGCACAGATTCCTCTACGATATCGGTGAAGTGCCTGTTGACGAGCCATACGCAAAGCGTACAGCTCAGGGTCTTATCCTCGGTCCTGACGGTGAAAAGATGAGTAAGTCCAGAGGTAACACAATCGACCCTAACGATGTTGTTGATAATTATGGCGCAGACGTACTCCGCGTATATGTCCTCTTTATGGGTGACTATGAGCAGGCTGCACCTTGGAACGACAGCAGCATGAAGGGCTGTAAGCGTTTCCTTGACAGAATCTGGGGACTTCAGGATATCCTTGTTGACGGCGATGAATACCGCGAAGATATGGTATCATCAATGCACAAGACAATCAAGAAGGTAAGCGAAGATATCGAAGCTATGAAGTTTAATACAGCCGTTGCTGCAATGATGAGTCTCCTCAATGATATCTATGCAAAGGGCAGCATCAACAAGGCTGAACTCAGAAGCCTCCTCATTATCCTCAATCCATTTGCTCCGCATATCACCGAAGAAATGTACAATACAATCTACGGCGGTATCCTCAGCGAACAGGAATGGGTCAAGTACGACGACGCTCTCTGCGTTGACAGCACAATCGAGGTTGCTGTTCAGGTAAATGGCAAGATCAAGGCTAAGATTATGATTCCTGCCGAAGCAGAACAGGCTGAAGTTCTCGGCATCGCAAAGGCAGATGCAGGTGTTGCTTCCGCAATTGACGGAAAGAACATTGTCAAGGAAATTTATGTTAAGGGCAGACTTGTAAATATCGTTGTAAAGTAACTGTATTTATATAACCTGACCGAAAAATATTGAGTTTTTTTGTTGAGTTTTTTTGAAATTACTCTTGACAACATTAGGGTGTATAAGGTATAATAAAATAGTTATATCTTGTATATAAACCTCTGCCTCATGGCAAAGGGAGGGAATTAAATTGGCAGAAATTCGTGTTGGTAAAAACGAATCTTTGGATACCGCTCTCAAGCGCTTCAAGAGAAGCTGCGCAAAGGACGGCGTTATCGCTGAAGTTCGTAAAAGAGAACACTATGAGAAGCCTTCGGTAAAGCGTAAGAAGAAGTCCGAAGCTGCTCGTAAGCGTAAGTATTAATTGTTAATTATTAACGCTTAATTGCAAGAAAGCGGGCAGAATAAAATCTGTCCGCTTTTAAATTTTCCGTAAATATTGTGTTTGCGGCGGAAAAAATGTGAAAAACACTTGCAATATTGCAAAATATATAGTAAAATATATATTGAGCAAAATTGCTGAACTGTACGGCAGTGCAGTTGCGAAAAAAATTACAAGGATGGTTTATTTATGATTACAGCAGGCGATTTCAGAAACGGCGTTACTTTTGAAGAAGACGGCAACGTTTTGCAGGTAGTTGAATTCCAGCACGTTAAGCCAGGTAAGGGCGCTGCTTTCGTAAGAACTAAGATTAAGAACGTTATTACAGGCTCCGTTATTGAAAAGAGCTACAACCCTTCCGCAAAGTTCCCAACAGCTTTCGTTGAAAGAAAGGATATGCAGTATTCCTACACAGACGGCGAGCTCTACTACTTTATGGATCCTGAAACATTCGACCACGTGCCAATCAGCTCCCCTGCCCTTTCCGACAACTTCAAGTTCGTTAAGGAAGAAATGATGTGTAAGGTTTGCTCCTATAAGGGCAAGGTTTTCGCAGTTGAACCACCAAACTTCGTTGAACTCCAGATTGCTCATACAGAGCCTGGTGTTGCAGGTAACACAGCTACTAACGCAACAAAGCCTGCTACAACTGAAACTGGTGCAGAAATCAAGGTTCCTCTCTTTATCAATGAAGGCGAAATGGTAAGAATTGATACAAGAACAGGCGAATACATGGAAAGAGCATAATTGCTCTGCCATGTGCATAGAATACTTTAATAATTATTACAGTCCGAAAAGGAGGATTAACCTATGAAGCTTGGTGAAAAGGTAGCATACCTCAAGGGTCTTATGGAAGGCCTCGAAGTTGGCGAGTCCACAAAGGAAGGCAAGATTCTTGCTGCAATGGCTGATATTCTTCAGGATATCGCTCTCACAGCTGAGGATATGCAGGATCAGATTGACGAAATCGTAGAGGTTGTTGATACAATCGACGAGGATCTCGGCGAAGTAGAGCGTGATTTCTATGAAATCGACGACGATTGTGATTGCTGCTGCGACGATGATGACTGCGATTGCTGCGATGACGATTACGATGATTACTATGACGAAGATGACGACGAGCTTTACGAGGTTGTTTGCCCAAGCTGCGGCGACACAATCTGCCTTAACGAAGGCATGCTTGAGGAAGGTTCTATGAACTGTCCTGGCTGCAACGAACTTCTCGAATTTGATTTCGACGAAGAGGACGAAGAAGCTGACGAATAATCAAAATACAACTTAATAGCAACTGTTTCAGGGCGAGGTGTAATTCCTCACCGGTGGTAAAACAAACCGTAGGTTTGTTTCCGAATAATGCAAAGCATTATTCGGGGATAATTGATTAATTAAGGTTTGTTAAGTCCACGAGCGAAGCGAAAGCTTTGTTGATCTGGTGTAATTCCAGAACCGACGGTATAGTCCGGATGAAAGAAACAAACGCATTATGCAATAATTTTGCGCGAGTACGCCTGTGGAGTAATATCTGCAGGCGTTTTCTGTTATGGTTGCTTTTATAATTTATATTTATGGAGGTAATCTTATGGAAAACTCACTCAGAAAAACAAACCGTATTGACACAAAGAAAATGGTCGTTCTGGCAATGATGACCGCAATAGCTTACGTGGCCGTGTTCATTTTCAGAATACCCGTTGTGCTGTTCCTCAAATACGAACCAAAGGACGTAATCATCACAATCGGAGGTTTTCTTTTTGGTCCGCTTGCTTCAATGCTTATGTCAGCAGTCGTGTCACTTGTTGAAATGGTAACAATCAGCGGAACAGGCCCAATAGGTGCACTGATGAACTTCCTGTCAACAGTTTCTTTTGCCTGTACAGCAGCAATCGTATACAAAAAGGTACATACAATCAAGGGCGCAGTAATCGGACTCGTAACAGGTTCAGTTGTAATGGTCGGTGTAATGCTTGCGTGGAACTACCTCATTACTCCGCTTTATATGGAAACACCAAGAGAGGTCGTTGCAGAAATGCTCGTGCCCGTGTTCCTGCCGTTCAATCTGCTCAAAGCCGTGCTGAACAGCGCTATAACAATGCTTCTCTATAAGCCGCTGTCTTCAGTAATGCGTAAGGCGCACGTTCTCCCCGAAACAACTTCTGCAACAGCAGAAGGCAGTCATATGAAGCGTTATGCTTTTGTGTACGTTATCGCAATTTTCCTCATTGCAACCTGTGCGGCAGTAATTTATTTCTGGAACAAATAATTTCCTGTTGACAAACAGCGACAATCGTGCTATACTTATATTGTCAATTGAATAACCCTTATCAAGAGTGGCGGAGGAACTGGTCCTATGAAGCCCGGCAACCTGATTGCAGACATTGGTTTTGCTTGCAAAAAAGGTGCTAAATCCTGCGGAATTATCCGAGAGATGAGGAATTTTTATGAGTAAAAATTCACAGCGCTTGGAGTAGTTTCCGAGCGCTGTTCTTGTTATATCAAAAGAAAGGATTGATTAAAATGGCAAAAATGCTTTTCACATCTGAATCAGTAACAGAAGGTCATCCTGACAAAATCTGTGACCAGATTTCCGACGCAGTCCTCGACGCAATTCTTGCTCAGGACCCTATGGGACGTGTTGCATGCGAAACTGCAACAACAACAGGTATGGTGCTCTGTATGGGCGAAATCACAACAAACTGCTACGTTGATATCCCAAGAATCGTAAGACAGGTTGTTATCGATATCGGTTACGACCGTGCAAAGTACGGTTTCGACGGCCACACTTGTTCCGTGCTCCAGTCCATCGACGAGCAGTCCTCTGACATCGCTATGGGTGTTGACGAGGCACTCGAACACAAGGCTGGCGAAAGCAACGACGATATGTCCACAGGCGCAGGCGACCAGGGTATGATGTTCGGTTACGCTTGTAACGAAACTCCTGAACTTATGCCTATGCCTATTTCCCTCGCTCACAAGCTTGCAAAGAAGCTTACTGACGTAAGAAAGACAGGCGTTCTCCCTTACCTCCGTCCTGATGGAAAGACACAGGTTACTGTTGAATACGAGGACGGCAAGCCTGTAAGAGTTGATACAATCGTTGTTTCTTCTCAGCACGCAGCTGAAGTTTCCCTCGAAAAAATCCGTGAGGATATCATCGAAAAGGTTATCAAGCCAATCGTTCCTGCTGAACTTCTTGTAGATACAAAGTACTTCGTAAACCCAACAGGACGTTTTGTAATCGGCGGTCCACAGGGCGACAGTGGTCTTACAGGACGTAAGATTATCGTTGATACATACGGCGGATACGCTCGTCACGGCGGCGGCGCATTCAGCGGCAAGGACCCGACAAAGGTTGACCGTAGTGCCGCTTACGCTGCAAGATACGTTGCAAAGAATATCGTTGCAGCAGGCCTTGCTGAAAAGTGCGAGGTTGAGCTTGCGTACGCAATCGGCGTAGCTAAGCCTGTTTCCATCATGGTTGATACATTCGGCACAGGTAAGGTTGCTGACGATAAGCTTGCAGAAGCAGTTGACAAGGTATTTGACCTCCGTCCAGCTGCAATCATCAGCACACTCGAACTCCGCAAGCCACAGTACCGCCAGCTTGCCGCTTACGGTCATATGGGACGTGAAGACCTTGGTGTTGCGTGGGAGCGCACAGATAAGGTTGAAGAGCTTAAAAAGGCTGTGAACTAAAAGAAATACAAAAATCCCGTATCCGATAAGATACGGGATTTGTTTTTTATCCAGCAATAATAACATTCGAGCAGCCAAGCTCTTCATCTTCCTTTTCAGCCTGAATTACGCAAAGCTCATCGCCTGCTTCAAGTCTGTTTTCGGTACGGAGTGTGGTGCGGTTGATAAATTCAGTGTCAAGACGTCTGCCGTTCAGCGTGATAATACTGAACTCAGTGAAGTTTTCGCCGTACACCGTAATAAAATCACCGTCGGGGGATTCATCAAAGCTGTAATCTGTAACAACAACATCCTTAACACCGATTTTCATATCGGTAGAAGTGTAATTGCCAAAGGTGTACTGCTCGCCGAAAAGCATATCGTAACCGATATCCTGCATTCTTGCAGGGTAATCAGCTGTATCAGAAAAATTTCTGTTGTAGCAGCTGATGTAGCCACCGCCGAAGCCAAGCATTTCGCTCACCTTTGCGGAAAGCTGATAAGCAGGGATGTCCTTCTTTTCAGCAGGAAACTGTTCGTAGTTGCTCCAGATAACATATTCTGTCTGGAGAATATTTCCGTTTGCAACGTCCTCATTCTCAATATTTAAGTTAGGCAGATGGTCGCCGTAAAGCACAAGCACAGTCGGCTCATCGAAATCTTCAAGCATTGCCATAAGCTCGCCGATGAAAGCGTCAGTTTCATGAAGCTGGTTTATGTAATATTCAAATGCAATAATATCGCCATCTTCCAGTTCTTCCTCGTGCTGTGCAAGCTTTATATCGTGAGGTGCACCCTCAGGCATTTCACTGGGGTATCTGCCATGAGGCTGAACGGAAACAGCAAATACAAAATCACGGTTATCTGAACAATTCAAAGCGTCGCTGATACAAGGCACAAGTACAGAGTCGTCAGCCCAGTTCTTAGCGTTAAGTTTGATGTCGTGCATATATTCAATAGGAGTAAATGTGTCAAATCCAAGCTGCGAATAAACAATGTGTCTGTCGTAGAAAGTGCCGTCGTTGTTGTGAATGGCGTGTGCAGAGTAGCCGTAATCAGTAAGGTTGTATGCAATGCTTTCACATGGCATTTCTTTCAGCACGGTCTTGAATGGGTATTCACTTGCACCGAAGAAATCAAGGCTTATGCCCGTCAGAATTTCAAATTCGGTGTTAGCAGTACCTGCACCGATTGACGGAACGGTAAGCAAACCCGTCGGACAGCTTTCCTTGAGTGCAGAAAAATTCGGCACAGGATTTTCAGTAAAAGTCCTGCTGTTCAGCAGGTTGACATCAAAGAATGATTCCAGCTGAACCATTACAACATTCGGCTGAATGTCAGGAGCATGCTTCCCCCTGTCGTTTCCGATTTCAGCAGCAATATACTGCATAGTTTCAGGTGAGTAATCCTCAGGCTCATCAATTCCCGTGTCCAGCAGACTGTTTGAGAAGCAGTAAACAAAGCCGTAATCCTCATAAGCGTCAGCAATATTCGGAAAGTTTGAAGAGTCACTTTCAGCAGCAATAGCAGCATTGTTTACGATAAGAGCAGAAGAAACTGAAACACAAAGAATGGTGCAGGTTTTCAGATAGTGCATCTGACCCTTTGTTTTCGGTGTCTTGAAAAAGAGAATTACGAGTCCGATTATTGCAGTAATGATTGCAATAGCAATAAGTGCAAGTTCGAAGTTGCTTAGGTAAACATTAATAATTTCCAGAACCGAACTTAAAATCTGCAGGTCAACCGCTGAAAAAGGTGTTGTTCTGAAACCGAGAAGCACGCAGTTTGTTATTCCGCAGGCAAGCCACACAAGAGCAACAAAAGCCAGTACGAAAATCCGCTTTCTGAACAGCGTACTTACACCAAGTGTCATAAAGATAATGAACGAGTTGTATATAAACATGACAGGGTGAACAGCAAGTGCCTCAAGCCCGCCGAAAATGCTTCTTCTGCTGAGCATCTCAACAACTGTATTTAGTAAAAGCGAAGCATATAAGCAGAAACCGAATGGATGAGAATTTATTGAGTCATAAACCTTGTTAAGAAAAGGTTTAATCTTTGTCCAAAGCATTGAAACAATCTCCTTAAAATCAACAAAAACGTTATTTTACCAACATAGTATATCACACGCTTTTGAATAAAGCAATCGTCAATTTGACGTTAATATAAAGCAGAAAACAAATTTTGTGTGGCAAAGTGCACATTAAAATATGCGCTGATTTGTTAATAGCGTATAAAAAGGGCACCAGTCTTAACTGATGCCCATAGATATTATTTCGCAGCATTCACAAGTGCCTTTACAAGCTCAGGGAAATACCACTCAAGAGTTTTTCTGTTCAGAATACCAAACGTTTCCGACTTGTTTGCCGCAGTTGCGCCGTTGTCCCACCATACACATGGAACACCGTATTTTTCAGCAACGGAAATATAATATTTTGCAATTTCAATTCTGTCCTTTGTGTTGCTCTTGTTTATAGAACCGAATTCGTCCATGATAACAGGTACGCCCTTGCTGAGAATTATCGAATTGATGTTGGAAAAAATATTGTCTATTTCCTTTTTGCCGCTTTCGGTAAGTGTTTTTTCGGATGAACCTCCGTTAAAAGCGGCATTGTAAGGTGAATAAGCATGAACAGAAACCGCGATCATGTCATCATTTTCAGGAAGCCAGAGAGCATTTAATGCAGCTTTTCCGCTGTTTGCGCCATACGGTGTAAGCATGAGAAGACGGTTTTTGTTGTTTCCGCCGCTGTTTCTTACCGTTTCAACGAAAATCTTGTAATAGCTGTTGAGAATTTCGCGTTCGTCAGCAGTGCCGCCGTTCCATTCCTGAGCAGAGCCTTCTGTTCTCGGTTCGTTCATTCCCTCAAAAATAAGCTTTTCATCATAGTCCTTGAAACGTTTTGCAATCTGTTTCCAAAGGTTCCTGTATTTTGCGGAAACAGTTTTCTGACTTTCCTTGCTAAGCTTTATCCAGCTCATATCGTGATGTGAATTCAGAATTATGTACATATCGTTGTCGTATGCGTAGTCCACAACCTCCTGAACACGATCAAGCCATGCCTTGTCAATATTTCCGCTTGCGTCAATGTGGTCACCCCATGAAACAGGAATACGGATTGTATTGAAGCCAGCCTTTCTGACAGTGTCAATCATAGCCTTTGTTGTTTTAGGGTTGCCCCATGCAGTTTCGCAGTCAAGTTTGTTGCTGAGCCATGTGCAGTTTGCGCAGTCAAGCGTGTTGCCAAGATTCCAGCCGACAGTCATCTTACCGACAAGCTCCTGAGCAGAATTGCTGCCTGATGTGACTGCCTTTTTTGATGAGGAATTTCCTTTGGCGGAAGAGCTTGCTTTCTTTACTGTTACCTTACAGCTTGCCTTGTATTTTGTGCCCTTGATTTTCATTGTAATTGTAGCAGTACCTGCTTTCTTGGCAGTAACCTTACCGCCGCTTTTTACTGTTGCAACAGTTTTATCAGAGCTGCTCCACAGAACTGTGTACTTGGAAAAACCAGTTATTGTTTTCTTTAGTGTGTATGAGTCGCCGACCTCAAGGGTAATCTTTGATTTGCTGAGCTTTACGCTTTTCTTTGTAGCTGCGGAAACGTTTACACTCATAGCCGTAATGCAGATGAGAGCAGATAACAGAACCGCAAATATTTTTCTGATATTCATACAGTAACCTCCGATTGTTTTTTACAATTATACCAAACGGAGAAATTAATTTCAAGTATAATGTGTAAACAGTAAAGATGAAAAAACGGTGAAACTTTCCGTTTCCCCATTGAAAAAATAAAAATGATTTGCTATAATTTATTCCAGTAAGAGCTTCAGGAGGAGCATTCCCGGTGAAAAAGTTATTATTTGTATTCAATCCCCATTCAGGAAAAGGACAGATCCGTCAGCATCTTCTGACGATAACGGATATATTTACCAAGGGCGGATATGAGGTTACAGCTTACCCGACACAATGCAGAAACGATGCTTACGAAAAAATCATGTCAAGAGGCAGCGATTTTGATGTTGTCGTGTGCAGCGGTGGCGACGGAACGCTTAACGAAACAATCAAGTCGGTCATGATAAGCGGGAAACGTATGCCTATAGGATATATCCCGTCAGGAACAATGAACGACTTTGCTTCCGCCATAGGAATTCCTAAGGATATGCCCGCAGCGGCGCAGAAAATCGTGGACGGAAGCCTTGTTACAGTTGATATAGGTTCATTCAATCAGGAGTATTTCACATATATTGCCGCATTCGGAATGTTTACCGAGGTAAGCTATGAAACCTCACAGCAGATGAAGAATATGTTCGGCAGCCTCGCATACATTATGGAAGGAATGAAGCGCTTCAATATGACAAAAACCTACCGTGTAACAGTTACCCATGACGGGGAAACAACAGAGGACGAGTACATCTACGGTATGGTTTCAAATTCATCGTCAGTCGGAGGAATAAAAGGCTTCGGCGCAGATGATATACTGCTTGACGACGGCGTGTTTGAGGTGTTCCTGATAAAAGCACCGAAAAACCTTCCCGATTTTCAGTTCACCATAAACGCCCTTATGAAGCATGAACTTGATGCAAAATGTTTTACCTGCTTCAAGGCTTCAGAGGTAATCTTCCATTCCGATAACGACCTGCCTTGGACGCTGGACGGTGAATTCGGAGGAAACTGCCGTAATGTTGCAATAAAAAACAATTATCGTGCAATAGATATATTTGCGGAAAAGAACAGCCTTCTTTCCGAATGATATGAACGCATACGGTTCAATGCTGAAAATCGTGTGCGTTTTTATTTTTACTGTTGAATAATTCAAGAAAATATGATACAATGTTTTCAACGGCAAAGGGGGTCTGAGCGTGGAATTTCTTACAATCGGAAATGCAGTGATTATTGCTGTGATAATACTTGCGGCGGCAGGTCTGATATATGCTTCCTACAGCCTTGAAATGCGTAGAAAAAAATATATGAACGGAATAAAAAAATTCGAGGAAGCAAGCGTGCGCTTTGACGGGACGGTTACCAGTACCGCAAAGGGATATATAATGCTTAAATTCCGTGATGAGAAACAGAAAAAAACAGTACACCACAAATATACATATGCACGTAAACGATATAAGCCTGAAGCTGAGGTTACGGTTTATTACGACGAAAAGAATGACTGTGCCTGTGTGGAAAGAGACAACCCGTTTGTTCATAAGGCTGTCTGGTGTGCATTCGGTTCGGCAGTGTGCGGTGCGGCGGCAGCTGCGGATATAATTGCAGGAATAATTTTTATGGCAAAGTGAGGGCGTTGCAATATGGAAAAGTATCTTGACAGGAATTTTTCAGCGCAGGAGCGTGCAGAGGATTTAACCGACAGAATGACTACGGAGGAACAGGCTTCCCAGCTTAAATATCAGGCTGACCCTGTTCCGCATCTGGGTATTCCTGCCTATAACTGGTGGAATGAGGGTCTGCACGGTGTTGCACGTGCTGGTACAGCAACAATGTTCCCGCAGGCTATCGGACTTGCGGCAATGTTTGACGAAAATATGGTTTTCCGTGCTGCTGAAATTACTGCTGACGAGGCAAGAGCAAAGTATAATGCTTTTTCCGCACACGGTGACCGTGACATCTATAAGGGACTTACCATGTGGTCGCCGAATATAAATATTTTCCGTGACCCGAGATGGGGCAGAGGGCATGAAACCTACGGTGAAGACCCGTTTCTTACTTCACGTCTTGGAGTGGCCTTTGTCAAGGGTATGCAGGGCGACGGGGAGGTGCTGAAAGCAGCTGCCTGCGCAAAGCATTTTGCAGTCCATAGCGGACCTGAGGCTGTCCGTCACGAGTTTGACGCAATTGCAACTCCAAAGGATATGGAGGAAACCTATCTTCCTGCGTTCAGAGCGCTTGTTCAGGAGGCAAAGGTCGAGGGCGTAATGGGTGCATACAACCGTGTGAGCGGTGAACCTGCCTGTGCAAGTCCATACCTTATGGGCAAGCTTAAGGAGTGGGGGTTTGACGGCTATTTTGTGTCCGACTGCTGGGCAATTCAGGATTTCCACCTGCATCACCATGTTACAGATACCGCAACCGAGTCTGCGGCACTTGCCTTGAAGCAGGGCTGTGACATCAACTGTGGTTGTACCTATCTTCAGGCGCTTGCAGCAGTTGACGAGGGCATTGCTGACAAGGAGGATATCCGTAATGCCTGTGTTCATGCAATGAGAACAAGAGTACGTCTGGGTATGTTTGACGAAAAAACGGAGTATGATGATATTCCTTATGATATAATTTCCTGTAAGAAACACAAGGCTTTTTCGCAGGAATGTGCCGAAAAATCAATGGTACTGCTGAAGAACAACGGTGTACTTCCGCTCGACAGAAGCAAGCTTAAAACCGTTGCCGTAATCGGACCGAATGCCGACAGCAGGCTTGCGCTTGAAGGCAATTACTGTGGAACAGCTGACCGATATATTACATTCCTTGAGGGTATCGAAGATGCGTTTGATGGACGTGTTCTCTACTCTCAGGGCTGTCACCTGTTCAAGGACAGAACATCGGGCCTTGCAATGGCAGGCGACCGATATGCAGAAGCACTGTCTGCTGCAGAGAATGCCGATGTTGTAATTGCATGCGTAGGGCTTGACGCTACACTTGAAGGCGAGGAAGGGGATACAGGCAATGAGTATTTCTCAGGCGACAAGAATGACCTTCGCCTGCCAGAGTCACAGCGTATACTTCTTGAAAAGCTTTCTGCAACCGGTAAGCCGCTGGTTGCTGTTCTTACAAGCGGAAGCGCAGTAAACCCTGAAACAGAATGTGACGCACTTATTGAAACATGGTATCCTGGTCAGATGGGCGGAAAGGCTTTGGCAAGAATACTTTTCGGTGATGTTTCGCCGTCGGGTAAGCTTCCTGTTACATTCTACAGAAGTACAGATGGACTCCCCGCATTTGAGGATTACTCCATGAAAGACCGTACCTACCGTTACACAAAGGAAAATATTCTTTATCCATTCGGATACGGCCTTACATATTCAAAAGTTGAATGCACAGCTATTACTTATGCCGACGGAAAGGCAAGTGTTTCAGTTGAAAATAAGGGTAATTACGATACGGAGGAGGTTGTCCAGCTATATATCAGGGACAACAGTGAGTTTGCCGTGCCGAATGTCAGCCTTTGCGGATTCAAGCGCGTGCATGTAAGAAAAGGAGAAAAGCTTTCCGTGGAAATTGCCGTGCCAGAAAGTGCCTTTGAGGCAGTAAACAATGAGGGCAAACGTGCCGTTTATGGAAATAAGTTTGTGCTTTACGCAGATGTTTCGCAGCCAACTGCAGCAAGCGTTTGCGTTGAAATTGATAAATAAAAATTTTATACACTAATCAGCGTAAAAACCGCCTGTTCAGATTTGTATTGAACAGGCGGTTGTATTCTTTGACACAAAGAGAAGTGGTGTGAGTTTTTAATTCCGTTTTATTATTTTTGTGCAACTCACCGACTTTAAGTATCATGACTTGGACTGATTGAGATTTTACACTATAACAAACAAAAAGAAAACCTCGCAAGTAACGTACCTGCGAGGTTTTTAGTGGTTGCGGAGGCTGGATTTGAACCAACGACCTTCGATTTCACTTAGAGATGTTACCCAACATTACCAACAAATTTATAACTAATCTTAATATCCTGCTTCTTTACACCGTCCACCTCATACTTGGTGCTGACGGTGATTTTATCAATGAGCCTGTGCAGAACAGCCTTGTCAAGCTCATCAATGTCCTTGAACTCCTTGATGAGTGCAATATAATTTTCGATATTCTCATCAGCTTCCGCACTTTCAAGCTTAATTGACCTAATGCGTTCAAGCTTTGCCTTCTGTTCTTCCAGTTCAGTTTCACAGCGACGGGATAACTCAACAAATCTTTCCTCAGAAAGAACGCCGTTCAGCTTGTCCTCGTACAAATGATAAAACCTTTCATCAAGCTCCTTGATACGCTTTTCGGTTGCCTTTGCGTCACGCTCACTACGTTCAAGAGCAGCTTTATTGGTACTGCACATCTTCTTTTTAAGCTTTTCCGCAGCCTTCTTTTCATCTTTAAGGATAAGGCTACTCTGCCGCTTTATATCATAAAGCACAAAATCATACAAATCCTTGCAGCGAATAAAATGAATAGTGCAGCTGGAAGTATCCTTCTTGTATTTAGAACAAGTAAGAGTGGGCGGTTTACCGATTTTAGACGATAACGACAACGCATATCCGCAGGTATCACACTTTACAATTCCCGAAAACATATGCGGCTCTGTGTTACTACATTCACGCTTGCGGCTTGCAACCTGTGCGTTAGCGTCATTGAAAAGCTGTTCAGAAACAATAGGCGGATGCGTGTTTTTAACAATGATATGTTTATCCTTACTCTGTTTTACTACCTTTGGACTCTTATATGAAGGCTTATGCTTTTTACCATTAATCGTGTGACCAAGATAAACCTGATTTTCAATCATCTTTGCAATCGTGGTCATAGTCCATTCATAAGGATTTTTAGCATACGCACGTCCTGCAGCCTTTGCCGCATAAGCCGAAGGTTTAAGCACCTTTTCAGCAGTAAGAATTTTCGCAATTTTATTGCAGCCGCAGTTCTCATAAGCAGCCATCCTGAAAATACGCTCAATAATGGGAGCCGTGTTCTCATCAATTTCAAGAACGTGCTTGTCAGCGGCAGACTTCTTGTAACCGTAAGCCGCCACACTGCCAAGGAACTCACCCTTTTCAGCCTTGTTTTTTAAAGCCTGACGTGTCTTGCGTGAACAGTCTGCAGGATAAAATTGATTAAAAATATTCTTGAACGCTGTCATAAAGTCTGAATCCGGATTATCTTTTTCTGTATCAAAATTATCACCGATTGCAATAAAGCGAATACCCTTTTCGGGAAATATTTCTTCAATATATTTACCGACTTCAATATAGTTTCTTCCCAGACGTGACAGGTCTTTCACAACAACCGTATCAATTAAACCGTTGTCAACATCGAACATCATACGCTTGAAATCAGGTCTGTCGAAATTAGTTCCCGTAAACCCGTCATCACAATAAAAATCAATGATGTTAAGGTTGTGCTCCTTACAAAAATCAGATAAGATCTGATGCTGAGTTTCAATCGACAAGCTGGTGCCGTCAGTATCATCGTCTTTTGATAAACGACAATAGCAAGCTGCACCTGTTATATATTTATTTTTGCTCTGCTCCATAAAAACCTTCCTTTCTTAAGAAAGAGCAAAGCGGTTGATACAAATATTATACCATAAGGCTCTATTCAAATCAACCGCTTTCTTGAAATCAAGCAGTCTTTTCTGCACCTCTTACGTTCTTTTCTGCAAGGTAATCAATAGCAATATCAAGCAAATCAGCAGTTCCGTATTCGTGAGAAGCAACGAAAACTGTATCGCCGATTTTAATCTCATACCCGTCAGATGTTGTCATAACAATATTTTTTCTGTTTTCTTCGTAATTCATATTGTACCTCCGTTTCATCAATTTCCTGCGGAGCACCTTGCCCCACAGGTACAAGTAATAAAGCTGCGATGATGTTTATACAGCTTTTCTTCAATGCGTGACACCTCATCCTTCATAGCAAGACGTTCAGCCTTGCTGCCGTGAGTAAATCTGAATTGAAGCGTACCTGCATAACTGCGCTCCAAAAGGCTCCTGCTGTACGCTCTGCCGTTTGTAACGGTATCATCGGGATACTTCTTCTTGTGCCGATTATCAAGCAGAACATAGTTTGATAAAAGTGCAAGCTCTGCACCCTTTTCCCATTCGGAATAATCAAACTCACCCGGCACGTGATTGTTTTTAATAATTTCAATGTTCATACAATTAATCAGTCCTTTCTAAAAGGTCAAGGGGTTTTGTCGTACAAGCTTCAAACAGGTATGCGGACAAAATAAATGACGTAATTTATGACATATTTATATATAAAAACCAACCGTAATTACACGAAATGACATACGGTAATTACGGTTGGTTATACTTACATTAATATATTGTATACCAAGCTGTCAGTGTATGTCACTATTTTTGAGTTAAGTAAAAATGTTATGTAATGGAACAACTGTTTGAAGCTTTGACAGAATTATACCACCAATTATTTCAAATTTCAATAACAAAATTCACGATTTGTGCATATTTTTTCAGTGTTTTTTTAAGCCTTCGTTACGGCTTGATTTTTACAAAGGTGCTCAAAAGAAACTTGCTTTGACATTTGCTGACACTTGTGCAAAATAGCCAAATATCGCAAATGGTAGCACGAGATTAGCAGCATAATATACACCCTCGTGCTACCAAAGCAATAATTATTCATCAATCTCCTTCATCATTTCCAACATAAGCTGAGCCCCAACCCTGACACCCATCTGAAACTGCAGAAATTCGTATTCATGGGCGGCGGCGTGGTATGTCACAAAGTATTTATCCAAAAACTCCTTTGCCTCAGGATATCTCTTGAACATCTCAACCTGAAGCTTAAGAATTTCCTCCAATTTTTCATCATATTCTTCTGAACGTGGATTCAGTTCCATAAAGGAAAGAATATTTCCGTAATACAAATCTTTAAGTATACTATTCATATATTTTTACCTCCATATAGATTTAAGCGTTGGAACATCAAGTCCCAACGCTTTTTCGTTTACTCTGTCATCTGTGCAACATAATTCGCATAAGCATCAAGCACAGGCACTTCGATAACCTCTCTTGCTCCAGCAAAAATCGGATGCACCATATCGGCAAAACCACCATCAACAGTCTTTCTGCTTGGCATCCCGACAAAAAGTCTGTCAGTACCCTGAACAACCTTGATATCGTGAATTTCGATAAAGTTGTCAATTACGATTGAAGCAACAGCCTTAAGCTTGCCCTCTGTGAAGACGTTGTGGATGTTTACGTTTGTAATAGTCATAAAATTTGTAACTCCTTTGTAGTTTTAATTTGTGTTTGTACGTTTGTAAATGTTGCCTGTGCAAAAGCTTTGACAGCCTTTGCACAAGCTTTTGAGTATCAGAATGACATCTTGTCATCTTCCGAGTCAAGAACGCTTTCGAGTTCAACGTAATTCTTATAAGCTTCAAGAATAGTTTCCTCGAAATACTTTCTTGCCTCAGGATAAATCGGATGTACTACATCACGGTAAATCCCGTTTTCGTCCTTGCGTGACGGCATGGCAATGAACAATCTCTCGCTGCCCTGAACGACCTTGATGTCGTGAATTGCAAGGCAATCATCGATTGTGACGGACACAATACCTCTGAGTGCACCGTCTGGAAATGTCTTTCTGATCTTGATTTCACTAATATTCATAGTGTAAATCCTCCTTTAAAATAGTAAAATTTTTTTGATACATAATTGCCGCCGGCAGGCATTACATATCTTTAATAACAATCCGGCGTCTCACCAGAGACGGTTTTATAGAACATGATAATACCAATAATATAGAACGTGAATTCTTACTTTGAATTACCAAATTCTTTAGAAGAAACTCGCCAGCACACCAGTGCTGGTTTTGACATTCATCTGACCTCCAGTATGTAAACGCAAAACAGCAGACCGTTAATGATAACAGCCCGCTATTCACGTCTACCTGTATTCATTTGTGGGAACAATGCCTAAGTGGAAAGCGTAGACTCCTGTAACGTCATACGCTCTCCTGACTATATCCCGACGGCATCTTTTCTGCCGTAAAAGCAATATACAATTAGAATATATATTACTTTGAATCCGACCCGGCAGTGTACAGGCACTGCTTTTACATTAACAGTACATAAGGTGATTACCGTTTCCGTTATTGACTTTTAAACAGGGCTTCGATATAATATACTCAATGATGAAAATTATTGAAGGCTTATAAAGGAGAATTACTTATGGGATTTCTTGATTTTTTCAAAAACATTTTCAATAATAGACAATCTGATCAATCTACTGTTACGCATAAACTTATTGTTACAAATGTAACAGAAGAAAATAATAGGCAGCAAATTGTAGATTTTATCAAGCAAAACACTTCTCTTACTCCTTGTACATATAGCTCAGATGAGCTTGAAAAATATGGCTATCAGAAATTGTCAGCCACAGTTGGTCCTGTATTCAGCCAACTTCCAAGTATTCTTGGAACATCAATAGCTGCAAACTCATATCAGATAAGGCTACCTCAGGGATTTACCATAAACGACCTGATGAAACTGAAAAGTAATAATGAAATGACAACCATATTGAAAGAAGGCGGGAAAGGTGCAATCAAAGGTTCAGCATCACTTGTATCTAATGCACCTGCAGCTGTTGTAATGGGTGTATTTACTGTATTATCAGTCATTACCGCACAGTATTTTCTTAAAGAGATTAATAATAA
Organism: Oscillospiraceae bacterium; assembly: GCA_045606725.1. Lineage (GTDB taxonomy): Bacteria > Bacillota > Clostridia > Oscillospirales > Ruminococcaceae > RGIG8773. Next base: position 29,204 of record JAZUSM010000107.1, read on the forward strand.
TATGGTAATAATAAAGAATCGTCTGAATAATATCGATTTCTTTCTGAAAGCCGAAAAACAGTCGGCACTTCTTGCTAATATAGACTTTATGCAAGAAATTCAGCGTGATTATGAGCACATTGCTCAAAATAGCAGTTATCAGCAGGCTATTTTAACCAATGTCCTTGATGTGAAAAAGAAAGCAAATGCTGATATTAAATTCTATTCCAATATGATAATGCGGTTATTGCTACAGATTAACGGAAAAAAGGATAAAGAAGATAAAATATCCGAAGACTTGGCACAGGTATATGAAAACATTGAAAATCTCAAGTTTTCAACTATGTTGTATATGTGTTCCTCTATTATGCAGATAATCTACTCAGATAATATGGGAAACAGCGAATATATAGATACCATTTCCGAAGATATGGGTGATGCCAAAGCAATATTTGAATCAATACTGTCAGAGTGCCTTGAGATATACCAGACAAATAAAGAACTAATGAAATCACGTGTATTTGTTGGTAACAATATTAAAAGAGGGAAATTCAATCCTGATGATTATTTCAATCCTGAACTGATAGCAGAAGATAAAAATGTATTCTGCGGTAAGTTTATAGATACTATGAGGCAAATACAGCTTATGAGCAATAACAATGCGGAATATATTGTTTATGGCGGTGATTTATACACCAAAATTGGATAAATTAAAAAATATTGATAGAAGAACACTGCTTAAAACCACTAAAATTTGGGGCTTATAAGGAAGAAGCCTTGTAATTAACAACATAGCAGTATGAAGATACCCTGTGAAGAGCAATCTCCACAGGGTATTTTTGTATAGTTAAACCCCCAGTTTTACTGGGGGTTCAGAGCTTATAGCTATGGACAAAAACCTCGTTGCGAATTAAAATAAAAGCAGGTTTGCCGACCGCAGTTAAAATAATGACAAGGAGGTAATGTCGATGAACGACATTAATAGTTAGCTATGCGAAGCATAGCTTTCACATATCAAAGTGGAATTGCAAGTATCACATAGTATTTGCACCGAAGTACAGAAGGCAAGTAATATATGGGAAAATAAGGGTAGACATAGGAGCAATTCTGCGAAAATTATGCGAACAAAAAGGTGTCAACATAATAGAAGCAGAAACATGCCCCGACCATATACACATGCTGGTAGAAATACCGCCAAAGTTAAGTGTGGCACAATTCATGGGATATCTAAAGGGAAAAAGTTCCCTGATGATATTCGATAGACACGCAAACTTGAAGTATAAGTATGGTAACAGACATTTCTGGTGCAGAGGGTATTATGTAGATACAGTAGGGAAGAACGAAAAACGCATAGCAGAATATGTAAGAAATCAACTACAAGAAGATATAGCGTGCGACCAAATAAGTTTTAAAGAGTATACCGACCCGTTCACGGGTGAGCCAGTAAATCATGGCAAATAAAAAGACAGCCCCTTGAGGGGCTGCCCGTGAATCAAATGCGGTTGGCAGACTTTTCAGAACCACTTGAGTGGTAAGGGTCGTACCAAGCCCTTTAAGGGCTTTTGCATACCACCCGTTTTACGGGTGGTTTTGATTGGATACGGACGTATAAGCGGAAAGAGACAGTGCAGACCTTGACATGGGCGGCACAGAGAAGTATAATGGAATATAGTTGATCATATTATGGGGGAAATGTATATGTGGATAACTTGCTTCGGGTTATCAATCGGAAGTCTCATGGCTGCGGCCGCAATTTCGATTATAACCTCAAACAGCAGATGCAGGTTCAATGTTTTCAACACGTTGTTTGCAGGTGTGCTTGGGGCAGTTTTTTTTGTGTTTATTCCGATACACATTGTCAAAGCTGAGCCTACTATACTTGGAATATGGAAAACATTACTGCTTTCTGTGTTCAACACTATACAGGTATTTGCAAGCGGATGTGAATTCGGTATAGTAACGGAAAGTATCGGATATTGTCCTGAAGAACTGGTAGCTGTATATCAGGTATGGGTAGCGGTTTTGTATGTGCTTGCGCCTGTATTTACTTTCGGATTTGTTTTATCCTTGTTCAAGAATTTTTCAGCAAAGCTGAGATATCTCGGTGCTTATTTCAGGGATGCATATATTTTCTCTGAGCTGAATGATAAATCCCTGACACTTGCTGCTGACATAAAAAGCAGGAGCAAAAAATCTGTAATTGTTTTTACTGATGTTTTCAAAGGCAATGAAGAAAAAAATTACGAACTGATTGAAAGTGCAAAAAAGCTTGGTGCAATATGCTTCAGAAATGATATACTGGTCATTGATTTCAAAATGCATTCGTCAAAGAAGGCGATATATTTTTTTACAATCGGTGAGAATGAAACAGAAAATCTGAATCAGTCACTTAAACTGATTGATTTATACAGGCAGAGGGACAACACGCATATTTATGCTTTTTCGACACGGGTAGAAAGTGAGCTTCTTCTGACTGCGGTTGATAAGGGGAAAATCAGAGTACGCAGAATCAATGAAGTGCAGTCGTTAATCAGCCGCACACTCTATGAGCGCGGAGAGATTATTTTTGACAGCGCAAAGGAATCTTCCGACGGTCTGAAACATATTTCTGCAGTTGTTGTCGGGATGGGATGTCACGGAACTGAAATGGTCAAGGCACTTGCATGGTATGGTCAGATGGACGGGTACAGCCTTG
>JAZUSM010000108.1:0-8546 GCA_045606725.1 Oscillospiraceae bacterium
AGTTTTTCTTCTTTACTGTAGTTTCTGTTTATTCTTCCTGTTTTACCCATTTTTATTCTCCTTTCTTTTATTTAGTATATCACAAAAAATGATGGTAGACACTGGCTTTTTTAGTGTCTACCATCATTATATCATTTCACAAATCCGTGCGGCGTTTCAATTATCTCAATTTTTCAAGCTTGTTCATATTGGCAATAACAATAAGCTTCATATCCTTATCAAGCGGCTTTGATGGGTCAATTTCGATGGTAACTTTTTCTCCTTTGTATATTGCAACGATATTTATTCCGTATTTTCTGCGGAGATTAAGCTCAATAGGTGTTTTGCCCTGCCATTCGTCACGCACATTAAGTTCAATCATGGAAATATCCTCCGATAACTCCATAATGTCCATAAAGCCCGAACTGACAAGATTTTTGGCAAGTCTTGTTCCCGATTCTCTTTCAGGAAAAACAACCTTATCTGCGCCGATTTTTTCAAGAATACGGCAGTTCATTTCATTAGCGCATTTTACAATTACAGTTCCAACGCCCGCTTCCTTGCAGAGCATTGTAGCCATTACACTTGCTTCAAGATTTGAAGCCATTGCAATAATTACAACATCGACATTAGAAATTCCCAGCTGCTTTATAACATTAGGGTCTGTAATGTCTGCACATTTGCAGAACGGAATTTCACCAACCGAATCATTTACAACCTCATCGTTAATATCGACCGCTATTACCTCTGCACCGTAGCTGATAAGCTCCTTTGCGACAGCCTGTCCGTATCTTCCGAGTCCGAATACTGCATAAGATTTTTTCATATCTATTCTCCATTCTGTTTTATCCAACGCTGATATCCTCTGACGGACATCTGATAATATTGCTCTTTTCCTTCTGTGTGCTGAACGCAACAGCAAGTGAAATAGGTCCTACTCTTCCAAAATACATAGTAACTATTATAATAAGCTTTCCCCATATATCAAGGCTTCCGGTAAGATTCCTTGTAAGCCCTACCGTAGCAGTCGCACTGACAGTTTCATATACAATCGCAAGCATATCCGCTTCCGCCGTAACTGCCGCAAGGAGAACCGTTGAAATAAACATTATCAAAAATGACATACACATCACCGACGCCGATTTACCGACAGCCTCCTTTGTAATTGTTCTTCCGAACATTGTTACATCCTTATGGTGACGTATTGTGGCAAGTGACGAAGCAAAAACAACAGCAATCGTAACAGTTTTTATGCCGCCAGCCGTACCCGCAGGTGAACCGCCTATAAACATAAGCAGCAACGAAACTATTGAGGAAGCATTTGTAAGATTTTCCTGCGGAACAGTTGCAAAGCCTGCCGTTCTTGTTGTTACCGACTGGAACAGCGAGGCCATAAGCTTGTCACCGAGTGATAAGTCTTTTATAGTCAGTGGGTTGTTGTACTCGAATACGAAAAACAGCAGCCAGCCTGAAACTATAAATACTGCCGTTGCAGAAAGTGCAATTTTAGTGTGAAGCGTCAGTTCACGAAAAGCACGTGCGCCTTTCTGACGTGTTTTTTTAAATGCGTTTACAACATCCCACCACACTACAAACCCGATACCGCCTGCAATAATAAGTCCGCAGGTTGTAAAATTAATTAGCGGATTTGCAACATATCTGCACAGGCTGTCGCTGGCTATAATATCAATACCTGCATTGCAGAATGCGGAGATTGATGTAAAAACGGAAATCCATATTCCTTTTATACCATATTCAGGGACGAATACCGTCATATAAAGCAACGCGCCAATTCCTTCAACAACGAATGTACCCTTAATAACATTTTTTGTAAATCTTACAATTCCCGAAAGGCTGTTAAGATTGAACGCATCCTGAATAAGCATACGACTTTTCATATTCATTCTTTTATGCAGGGCAATAAGTATCCCTGATGTAATTGTGATAAAGCCAAGACCGCCTATCTGTATCAGAAGAAGTATCACAGCCTGCCCGAAAATGCTCCAGGACGAAACCGTGGTAAGTGTTACAAGACCTGTCACACAAACCGAAGTGGTTGCTGTAAAAAGTGCATCAATAAAAGAAACCTGCTGTCCCTCGGCATGGCTTACAGGCAGCATGAGAAGTGCAGTACCAATTAAAATTGCCAGCAGAAAGCCAAGCATGATAATTCGTGTTGTAGAAAAATCCGACGTCTTATGTTTCCGCATACAGTACCTCTCTAAGTTGATAATTATGGTTAAATGATAACATATTTAAGCGCAATTGTCAATTATGCTGCCACAGACAGAAAAAAATCCGCCGGATTGCTCCGACGGATCTGAATTTCTATTGAATTACTTCTTACAGCAGCAACATTCGCCAACCGGAACTGTCCAGCCGAACTTATCCTCAACCTTGCCCCACTGGATACCTGTGAGAGTATCGTAAAGCTTCTGGGAAATTGCACCGATTTCGCCGTTATTGAGAACCATAACCTTGTCGCCGTACTTGAGCTCGCCAACAGGGGAGATAACAGCAGCTGTACCTGTACCGAAAGCTTCGTCGAACTTGCCCTCGTCGTAAGCCTTTACAAGCTCGTCGATTTCGATATCACGCTCTGTAACCTTGTAGCCCATGGACTTGAGAAGTTCAATACAGGACTTTCTTGTGATACCGCCGAGGATAGAACCTCTGTCGAGGCTTGGTGTGATAACTTCGCTGTCAACTACGAAGAATACGTTCATAGCGCCAACTTCGTCAATGTACTTTCTGTGTACGCCGTCAAGCCAGAGAACCTGTGCGTAGCCCTGCTTTTCAGCTTCTTCCTGAGCCTTGAGGGATACAGCGTAGTTAGCAGCAGCCTTTGTGAAGCCTGTACCGCCTGTTACTGCACGAACGTACTTTTCTTCAACGTAAATCTTTACAGGAGCAAGACCGTTTGCGTAGTAAGCACCAACAGGGGAAAGGATGATAGCGAAGATAAGGTGCTTTGCAGGGTGAACGCCAACCATAGGGTCAACTGCAAAGATGTATGGACGGATGTAGAGGGAAGTGCCCTCAGCTGTAGGAATCCAGTCCTCGTCAACCTTTACGAGAGTCTTGATAGCTTCAACAGCGAAAGATTCGTCAATCTGTGGAATACAAAGACGGTCGTTGGAGAGGTTGAGTCTTGCCATATTCTGATCAGGACGGAAAAGCTGAATCTTGCCGTCAGCAGTTCTGTAAGCCTTGAGGCCCTCAAAGTCAGCCTGACCGTAGTGGAGGCACATGGAAGCAGGGTCCATAGGAATTGGTCCGTAAGGAACGATTCTTGCATCGTGCCAGCCCTGACCCTCGTCATAATTCATAAGGAACATGTGGTCTGTAAAAATCTTACCGAAGCCAAGCTTTGTTTCATCAGCAGGCTTAGCCTTCGGAGTTGTAGTTCTTGTTACTTTTATTTCCAGCATTTAGAAAACTCCCTTTCTATTTTATAAAATACAAATTAATTATATCATATATCCTGCGGCAATTCAAGGGGCAAAGGAAATAATTTTTATGTTTTTGCAATTACTTGGCCCGAAACTTGCAGAAAGATGAACTTCAATTCCGATTGATTCAGTTTCGTAAACTTGCTTATAAATAATGCACTAAAGTTGTGCAAAAATAAACTGAAAATCTATTGAAATTTTTCAAATTATAATGTATAATATTGATATGTGATTTGGTTTATTCAATTTTCTATGTCAGGAGATGTTTATATGCGACTTGTTACTCGTTCTGATTTCGACGGTCTTGCTTGCGGCGCTCTGCTTAAGGACGTCGGCGTTATCGACCACTGGAAATTTGCCCACCCTAAGGATTTACAGGACGGTCTTATTGAAATTACCGAAAACGACTGCCTTGCAAACGTGCCTTACGTTGAGGGCTGCGGGCTCTGGTTTGACCACCATTCCAGCGAATTCGAACGTAATCAGCTTGAGGGCAAGTACAACGGTGAAAGCCGTATTGCACCTTCCTGCGCAAGAATTATTTACGATTATTACGGCGGTAAGGAACGCTTTGACCACTACGACGATATGATGATTGCCGTTGACAAGGTTGACAGCGGTAACCTTACCCGTGAGGAAATCCTCAACCCTACAGGCTGGATTCTGGTTGGCTTCCTTATGGACCCGAGAACCGGTCTTGGCAGATGGAGAAACTTCACAATTTCCAACTATCAGCTGATGGAAAAGCTTATTGACTGCTGCCGCACAATGACAACGGAAGAAATTCTCGCTCTCCCTGATGTCAAGGAAAGAATTGATATCTATTTTGAACAGGCTGAAAAGTTCAAGGAAATGGTAAAGGCTCACACACGCGTTGAAAAGGACGTTATCATCAGCGACCTGCGTGGCGTTGACCCGATTTACTCAGGCAACCGCTTCCTGATTTACAGCCTCTACCCTGAACAGAATATTTCCGCTTGGATTGTTAACGGTAAAGGCGGAAAGGGCTGCAGCGCAGCTGTTGGTTACTCCATTCTCAATCGTACCTCCAACGTTGACGTAGGCAAGCTTATGCTGAAATACGGCGGCGGCGGACACAAGGCTGTTGGTACTTGTCAGTTTACTGATGAGAATATGGATACTGAGCTTCCAAAGATGCTTGATGAACTTATTAATGGATAAAGATAAAGGACAGCTTCTTGCTGTCCTTTTCCATTTGTTATTTTTAACATAAATTTTGCCGCAAAACAAAAAATATTATATTTTGTAACAAACTGTTCATAAAGTTATTGACATTTCAACTTTATAAAGATATAATTGTAAATACAGAATATTTATATCAGAAAGGATTTTACACCTATGAAAAAATTTATTGCAATTATATCTGCTCTTGTTATTGCAGCATCTATGACAGCTTGTGCTGCTGATAACGGTGCAAACGAAACATCTGAAACAACTGCTGCAACTACTACAGCTGCTGAAACTGAGGCTGCTACAGAGGCTGCTGCTGAAGCAACCGAGGCTGAAACATCTGCTTCCGAAACTGAAGCTACTGAAACAGAAGCTGAAACTGAGGCAGAGGCTTCCGCAGAAAACATTGAGGACGTACTTGCAAGCAGAGCTGACGGTCTGTGGGCAATTGACCTTGCAAACAAGGCAAGTCAGTGGTCTGATAACGTTAAAATCAACGTAAGCTATGAAATGAGTGGGATTGTAACAGATATGGAAATCGAAACACTCGGTGATAAGTTCGTTTCAAAGGTTGAAATTGTTGATATGATATCCTCAACACAGATTTTTGACGGCACAAATTACTATATGGTTGATGGAATGAAGAAAACTTACTGCATCAACCCTAACGGCTCTGAAGGCATTGACAATTATATGCTTGCTGTAGACGAAATGGACAGCTTCACAGAAGCAGGTATTGAAGAAGTGAACGGCACAAAATATATCTATGAAGAGTACGACCGTATGGGTGTGCTTACAAGATATTACTTTGACGCGCTTGGAAATGTTGCTTACTACTCAATCAATATGTACGGCGAAGTAACATTTATGAATATGACAGTTGAGTTTGCTGATGCAGCTGATGAAACAGTTTTCACGCCGCCTGCTGACTGCACAGAGCTTTCTTATGATGATTATATTAATCAGTATATGGAATAATTATATTTGTAAAAATAAGGGTACCATTCGGTACCCTTTATAATTTTCGGAAAATTTCAGATTTTCTGTAACACTTTCAAATCTCATCCGTCATATAGAATGAAAAGGAAAGGAGGGACGGGGCAGATGTCCGATTTTGACGAGATATACAGGCTTTACGCAAAGGATGTATACCGCTTTCTGCTGAAGATGTGCGGCAATACTGACCTTGCAGAGGAGCTTACTGCGGACACGTTTTACCGTGCAGTAAAGACAATCGACAGCTACCATGGAGGCTGTAAGATGTCGGTATGGCTTTGCGGAATTGCAAAAAATCTGTACATAGACTACCTGCGTAAAAGCGAACGGAAGAATGTGCCGATTGGCGACGAGGACTTTACAGACGGGTCGGATATCGTGCTGAAATTTGAGGACAGGGAACAGGTTCTCAACATTCACCGCGTCCTGCACACCCTTGAAGACCCTTACAAGGAGGTTTTCTCCCTGCGGATTTTCAGCGAGCTTTCCTTCAAGGAAATCGGCTCACTTTTCGGAAAATCCGACGGATGGGCAAGGGTTATCTTTTTCCGTGCGAAAGAAATGATTATCAAGGAGATACGAAAGGATTGATTATATGAAATGTGAAATTATCAGGGACTTGCTTCCCGCTTACTGTGACGGCGTCTGCTCACCTGAGTCGTCTGCGGAAATTGAACAGCACACGGCTGAATGCCCCGACTGTGCAAAGCTTATGGCGGATTTCAAAAGCGAAATAACCGCACCCGAAGCGGAAGCTTCTGCACCTAAGAAGCCGTTCAAGAAAATCAAGAAAAGCATGTACCTGAAAATGTTTGTGATTGCTTTGATGGTATTGCTTTTTATCCCTGTGATTTATCTTACGGTCGGACAGATTATGCATAGCCCGTATGTGTTAAGCTTTGAAACACTGATTTCTACCTCAAAAGCAAGAAACCTTATAAGCAAGCTTAACGAGGGTGATATTGATTATGTTATTGACAACATTGATATTTACGATATGACAATGCAGTTTTACTCTCAACGTGATGAAATCGAATTAAACTGCCGCAGGACTCTTGAAGAATATTACAATCTGATTAAGGACAAAAACCCAAAAATAACCGCAAGCTTCTGTATTTACAGCAATCTTATGTTTGACTCCGATGTACTTTTCCCAACCTCCTCCGTGATAGTTGAAGCAGACGGACTTCCTGACATTGAGTTCTATGTATCTGAAATGGGCGGAAAATTTATGGTTATGCCGACGATTGAAAAGCTTCCAGGAGAACACGATGAACTTCACGATTTTATATGCGGAAAGCTTGATTTTGCTTTTAACCCGTGCATCCACCCTGTAAGCGTTATGGAAGCAGTCATTAACGGGGAAGCTTCCCATGACAGCACCTATGACCTTATCAGCGGTTACTATTCTGACACTGAAACTCCAAATCCCGAATATGAAAAACAGCTTGCTGAAAAATTCAAGCAGCTTGATTGTGCAGGTGTATCCTGCTACAATATAACCCACGGGGATATTTATTACGATGATGAAATAGAAAGCTTTATGACTGATATGATTATAACCTTTACCGACACAAACGGAAAGAAAATCGTATACATCAGAACAATACAGGTTGTTTATACCTATCAGTTTGCAATTCTCCCCGAATATGCCCCCGAAATCATTGACGGAGGCGTTACTCCCGAAACAAGGGAAATGATTGAAAATCTTTTTTAACAGCAAAAGGGTACCAAAAATCGGTACCCTTATTTTTTACTTATTAACCGCTTGCATCATCTTTTTCGGCACGGGCGTGCTGAAAATCATTTCTTCCTCGGTGTAAGGGTGAGCGATAACCAGCTTATTTGCGTGTAGGCAAAGTCTGTGCACGGGATTTGTTGCTGAGCCATACTTCTTATCTCCTGCAATCGGGCAGCCCATATCGCTCATATGGACACGAATCTGGTTCTTGCGCCCCGTTTCGATATCCACGTCAACGATGGAGTAATTCTCACCACGTTTACGCACCTTGTAATTGGTGATTGCAAGCTTTCCGTCGCCCATTTTTGCTGTGTAAACAAGGTGACTGTCTGTTTCACGAAGCTTGTTCTCGATACGTCCCTCCATTGGTTCGGGGCATCCCTCAACAACTGCGACGTAACCACGGAACTTTGCAACACTGTCCCAGTTATCCTGCAAAGCGTGCTTGATTTCCTCATTCTTGGCAAAAATCAGGACGCCTGAGGTTTCCCTGTCAAGACGGTGCACGATGAAAATTCTGCCGTGGGAATTCTTTGCACGGACGTACTCCATAGCAAGGTGGTAGGCTGTCATTGTCTTTTCGGTTTCAGTTGCAATTGCAAGCATTCCCGCAGGCTTGTTGATAACCAACAGCTCGTCGTCCTCGAAAATAATATCAAGATTTGGTATGCTTACCTTTTCAAATTTTGGCACGTAAGTACCGATTGTAACCTGCTGACCCTTTTTCAGCGGATAGTTGAACTTGGTAACGGTCTTTCCGTCAACTGCAACAAGCTTGTGCTCCAGCTCGGATTTGACCTTACCCTTTGGACGGTTAGGCTGCATTTCGTAGAGAAATTTAAGCAGTTCATTTGGCTGCTCAACCGTAAAAACCGTTTCTTTAGTCTTACGCTCGGATTTATTTTTCATAGATATACTCCTACAAAAAAGGAGTCCAAAGCAAGCCTTGGACTCCGAAATTTGTTAATTACAATTAAACGCCGTACTTTGTTGTGGAAACAGGAATACCAACGCCCATTGTGGAAGCTACTACGCAGGACTTGATATAAGTACCCTTAGCAGCTGCTGGCTTAGCCTTAACGATAGCTTCGAGAAGTGTGTTAAGGTTTTCGGAAAGCTTTTCCTGACCGAAGGAAGCCTTACCGATAGGACAGTGAATGATGTTTGTCTTATCGAGACGGTATTCG
>JAZUSM010000109.1:0-10945 GCA_045606725.1 Oscillospiraceae bacterium
TGGCCTCCGACTTTAATGGGTATGCTCTTTGCGGCAACTGCGGCGCTGAACCTTGTAGAAAGCATTTTGTCGGCGGCTTTGCCTGCGGGAATGAGAGTGGGGCTTGCAAACATAGTAATTATGACGGCAATCCTCAGCATCAACCTCCCTTCGGCGGCGCTGCTGGTTATACTGAAAGCGGCTTTTGTCTTTATGACAAGAGGCTTTTCCGCAGGGGTACTTTCCCTTTGCGGCGGCGTTTTCGCCTTTGCGGTAACAGCCTTGCTGTTCCGAAAGACAAACTCAACATACATATTGATAAGTGTACTCGGTTCAATTGCCCACACCCTCGGTCAGCTTCTTGCGGCACGGGTCATACTGGGCACGGGAGCTATTTTCGCTTACGCTCCCATACTTGCGGTAAGCTCCATTGCCGCAGGCGTCTGCACGGGCATTGTGCTGAAAGCGGTTTTCCCGCAGATTGAAAGGGTATTGAAAAAATAAACATACATATATATTTCAGAAGGAAGGTTATTATAAATGAACAAGCTTAACGGTATTCACCTTGCTCACAATAAGGGTACCAAGAAGTGCGAAACAATTGATTTTCCGCTACCCAAAAGCGTGATAATCCCTATGTCACAGCACATGGGCGCACCTTGCGACAGCCTTGTGAAAAAGGGCGACGAGGTTACTGTGGGTCAGAAAATCGGTGACTCGGGTGCGTTTATGTCAGCACCTATCCATTCTTCCGTTTCGGGTAAGGTTTCGGACGTTACCGACTACCTGCTCCCAAACGGCTCCGTCTGCAAGGCGGTTGTAATCGAAACGGACGGTTTACAGACAGTATGTCCCGATTTGCGTCCCCCTGTCATCAATGACAGACAGTCCCTTATCGCCGCTGTCCGTGACTGCGGCCTGACAGGCCTCGGCGGCGCAGGCTTCCCTACTCACGTAAAGCTTAACTACGACCCCGCAAAGACTCCCGTTGATACTCTCGTAATCAACGCCGCTGAGTGTGAGCCGTACATAACAAGCGACTACCGTGAGCTTATGGAAAACTCCAACGACATCATCGAGGGTATTCTCCTTGTTCAGAAATATATGGGCATTCCGATGTGCAAGGTCTGTATCGAGAACAACAAGCCTGACGCTATCGAGCTTATGAAGAAGAAAACCGCTGAAATCGGTTCTATTGAAATCGTTACGCTTCCGTCGGAGTATCCTCAGGGTGCTGAAAAGGTTATCGTTTATTCCGCAACGGGAAGAATTGTTGCAGAGGGCGAGCTTCCGTCACATCAGGGCGTAATGGTTATGAACGTTTCAACCGTTTCCCATATCTACCGCTACTCTCAGGACGGTATCCCTCTTGTCAAGCGCCGCATCACCTTTGACGGCGACGCTGTTACCGAAAACAAGGGTAACTATTTCGTGCCAATCGGTACAAGGGTTTCCGAACTTCTTGCCCACGGCAAGGCTGAGGACGCTAAGAAAATTCTCTACGGCGGCCCGATGATGGGTATGTGCCTTTTCGACACAGAACAGCCTGTTACAAAGACAACAAACGCAATCCTTGCTTTCCGCAACGGCGAGTCACCAAAGACAACCGCTTGTATCCGCTGCGGAAAATGCGTGAGAACATGTCCGTTCGGACTTATGCCGCTTATGATTGAAAAGGCATATCACGCAAAGGACGTTGAGGAACTGAAAAAGCTGAAGGTTATGCTTTGTATGAACTGCGGCTGCTGTTCCTATGCGTGCCCTGCACACAGACCTCTTGCTGAAGTAAATCAGCTTGCAAAGTCACTTATCCCAAGAAAATAAAACAAAAATCTACATAAAGGAAATGATTATATGAACGGATTATTTGTATCGCCGTCACCGCACCGTGCAACTGCGATGTCAACGGCGAAGATTATGCTGATGGTTATTATCGCACTTCTTCCGTCAGCAATCGCAGGCTGTGTCTTCTTCGGCCCGCATGCAGCGGCAGTGCTTGCGGTATGTGTGATTTCCTGCGTTGCCTTTGAGGCGCTGTCAAGAAAAATCATGAAGCGTGACCAGACGGTTTCCGACCTTTCGGCAATTGTTACAGGCCTGCTTCTGGGCATGAACCTGCCTGCCACAACTCCCCTCTACATCGCTGTAATCGGCAGCTTTATCGCTATCGTAATCATCAAGCAGCTTTTCGGCGGTATCGGTCAGAACTTCGCAAACCCTGCCATTGCCGCAAGAATTGTACTTATGCTGTCATTCACTCCGCAGATGTCTGAATGGGTTGTACCTTACTGGTACACCGATGCTGTTGACGTTACAACGGGTGCAACTCCTCTCACAGCAAGCTGGATAAACTACACTGAAAGCGGCGCCAATTACAAAATGGCACCTTTCACCCTCGGAGAAATGTTCTTCGGCGAAACAGGCGGCTGTATCGGTGAAACCTGTGCAGCAGCACTTCTTATCGGAGGTATCTTCCTTATCGCAACAGGAATTATCTCTGCGGCAACTCCTGCTGCTTTCATCGGTTCATTTGCACTGCTGACATTCCTCTACACAGGCAGCGCTGTTGAAACACTCTACGGCGTGCTTGCAGGCGGTCTGCTTATCGGCGCATTCTTCATGGCAACCGACTACGCAACAACTCCTGTTACTGCAAAGGGCAAAATCATTTTCGGTATCGGCTGCGGACTTATGACCTTCATCATCCGAAACTTCGGCAGCTTCCCTGAGGGCGTTTCCTTTGCAATTCTTCTCATGAACCTGCTGACACCATATATCGACAAGCTTACACTTACAAAGCCTTTCGGCGCAAAGATGCCCGAAAAAAATAAACCAGTAAAGGAGTAACCGCAGTATGTTTTTTAAAGAAAAAATCAAACCGCCTCTTGTGCTTACATTGATTTGCCTTATTACCTGCGGACTTCTTGTTGCGGCTTACGAGGCAACCTACGTTGACAACACAGGCATTATAACAGAAAAGCTCCGGACAGGTCTTACCGAAGTATACGGAAAGTTCGAGGATTTTGAAATACTCCTCAACGACGACGGAACAGTCCGTACCTATGACGGAGTAACATCAATTCTTTCAGACGGAAAATACACAGCTTTCGAAATCTACTCCGACGGCTACTCAAAGGGCGGACTTCACGTCCTTGTGGGACTCAGCGAAACAGGAACCGTACAGGGCGTGTCAATCATGACAATCGGCGAAACTCCGGGTCTTGGTACAAAGGTTCAGGACGAAGGCTTCCTCGGTCAGTTCAGCGGCGTAAGCTACGAACAGACCATTTCCACAGGAAACAGCGAACCTGTCAATGCAAAGGCTGTATGGGGCAGCCGTGCTGAAATCAACTCCCTTTATATCGACAACACATTTGAGGGCGACGACAGCGGCGACAGCTTCACCCTCGACGCTGTAACAGGCGCAACATTCTCATCAAACGGTATGTATGACGCTGTAAAAACCGCACTTGCGGCATATAATCAGATGGAAGGAGGCGCTGAGTAATGGCTGAACAGAAAAAAGGCAATCTTTATGAACTTACCAAGGGTATCATAAAGGAAAACCCTACTCTTGTAACTCTCCTGGGTATGTGTCCGACACTTGCTGTTACTACAATGGCTTCCAACGGTATCGGTATGGGACTTGCAACAACTTTCGTTCTCATCTGTTCCAATATCGTTATCTCCCTGCTGAAAAACATCATCCCAAAGGCTGTCCGTCTGCCTTGCTTCATCGTTGTAATCGCAAGTTTTGTAACGCTTATCGAATTCATCCTGAAAGGCTACATTCCTGCACTTTACGACAGTCTTGGTCTGTTCCTTTCCCTTATCACGGTTAACTGTATCATTCTCGGACGTGCGGAGGCTTTCGCTTCAAAGAACGGCGTGTTCAAGTCAGCGCTTGACGGTCTGGGAATGGGTCTTGGATTTACCCTTGCACTGTTTGCAATGGGCAGCATCCGTGAAATTCTCGGCACAGGTCAGTGGATGGGTATCGACCTGCACCTGCCGTCAACAATGACTCTGTTCATCATGCCCGCAGGCGGCTTCTTCACACTGGGCGTAATCATTGCCCTTGTAAACAAGATTGCAAACAAGAAGCCACCGCAGGAAATCGGCTGTGCGGCTTGTCCTAATGCAAAGAACTGTCCTACATTCAATAAAGAGCTTGCTAATAAGGAGGTTAACGAATAATGAAAGAATTACTTGTAATCCTGCTTAGTGCAATGCTTGTTGACAACTTCGTACTGTCGAAGTTCATGGGTATATGTCCGTTTCTTGGCGTATCGAAAAAGCTTGACAGCGCCGTTGGTATGGGTGCAGCGGTAACCTTCGTAATGATTTGCGCAACAATCTGCACAACTCTCATCTACTCGCTCATTCTCGTTCCTATGGGACTTGAATACCTTAAAACAATCGCCTTTATCCTTATCATCGCTCTGTTTGTACAGCTGGTTGAAATGATTCTGAAAAAGAAAGTTCCGTCCCTGTACAACGCATTGGGCGTGTATCTGCCGCTTATTACAACAAACTGTGCGGTGCTTGGTGTTACAATCCTCAACATCGACAACAGCTACAATATGCTCCAGTCAATCGTAAACGCTCTCGGCGCAGGTCTTGGCTTTACAATTGCACTCGTAATCTTCAGCGGTGTACGCTCAAGAGTGAACAGCTCCGATATTCCCGAAACCTTCAAGGGTATCCCATCAACACTTATCGCCGCTTCAATCGTGTCGGTAAGCTTCATGGGCTTCTCGGGACTTTTCGGTTAATCTAAGGAAAGGAACGAATTGTTATGTCAACATACATTTTACCGATGCTGGTATTTGCGGCAATCGGTCTTGCGGCAGGAATTCTGCTGACGGTATGCTCCAAAATTTTCGAGGTCAAGGTTGACGAGCGTGTTGAAGCAATCAGCGAGGCACTCCCTCAGGTAAACTGCGGTGCCTGCGGCTTTTCAGGCTGCTCCGACTACGCAAACGCAATCGTAAACAGCGGCGCTGAGCTTAATATGTGTAAGCCCGGCGGCAACGACTGCGCAAAGAAAATTGCCGCTATCATGGGCAAGGAAGCAGGCGAGGTTATGCCTCAGGTTGCGGTTGTCCTCTGTAACGGCGACTGCAACGCTACAAAATCCAAATATATCTTCCAGGGCGTCCAGTCCTGTAAGGCGGCAAACCGTTTCTATAACGGCTCTGAAATCTGTACACACGGCTGCCTCGGCTTCGGCGACTGTGCGGCTGTCTGCACCGAGGGCGGTATTATCATCAGGGACGGCCTTGCACGAATTGACAAGTCCAAGTGCATAGGCTGCGGAATGTGTATGAAAGCCTGTCCGAATAATATTATCGTGCTTCGTGATATCGATAAGAAAATCGACGTGTGCTGCTCCTCAACAGAAATCGGCAAGATTGTACGCTCCAACTGTTCAAGTGGCTGTATCGGCTGTAAGCTTTGCGAAAAGAAGTGTGAACAGGGCGCAATCCACGTTGAAAATAACCTTGCGAGAATTGATTACAGCCTCTGCAACGCCTGCGGTGCGTGCGCAGACGCGTGCCCCACAAAGGCAATACGCAAGTGCGACATGATTTACGATTAATTCCACGCAGTAAAATGTCCCCATCATTCCTTAAAATGATGGGGACGTTATTTTTTGCAGCACTTTGCTGCTGTACCGATAAAAACAACACACATTTCCAATCTGCTCTTGACACCCGCAAAATCAGCAGTATAATTAAAATATAGAAAGGTTGTGAGCAGATGAAAACTACTGAAAAGCAAGTCAAATCCAACCGCTGTTTCAACAGAATTATAACCACAATTCTTATTGTTCTTCTTGGGATAAGCCTGATTTGTATTATATTATTCTGGCTGGAAGAATGGTTCAATCTGAACAATCCTGTAACGGATATGATTTTTCACATATGCTGGCGGATTTATCCTGTTTGGATTTGTGTTAATGTTGCATTTTTTAATGTTTTATGTGCATGTGCCAACCTACAACATAAATACAAGACAAGAAAATCAGAAAAAAAGCCGTTCATAAATTCCGTTGTTTATGCAGGAATTTCATTATTGTCACTCATCGGCTGTTGTATAACCTCCGACCATATTTTCGCAAGTGTCATTATGTCTGTTTAGTTAAAGCAACTGTAAAAAGCATACCGATTTTTAGTCGGTATGCTTTTTGACTTTGTATGATAACCCAACAATCAGCCTTAATAAAAAGCAGTGCTTGCCCTCACAAAATGATTGCCAAGAAGCGTCTTGAAGATTTAGTGATTAAGGTTGTACTTGAACTGCTTAATGATGTGCCGCTTGTTAAAAGGATAAGTAAAACCTGCTTTGCACTTCAGAAGGAACAGAAACAGAACAAAAAGGAGCTTGATAATCTGCTGAATGCAATCAAGGCGGGGCTTTTTACCAAGTCCACCAAAACAGAGCTTGAACAGCTTGAAAACCAGCAGGAAGCTATTGAAGCGGAAATTGCAAAAGAGAAAATCAACAATGCTGTTGTACCTGCTGACCAGATTGAAGCGTGGATTTTAAGCTTTGCGAAAATCAAGCTTAACACATCCGAACATAAACAGAAACTGATTGATTTCTTTGTAAACAGCATTTTCCTTTATAATGACAAGTTCGTAATTATGCTCAACTTCAAGGGCGGAGAAAAGACTATTTGCTTTGAAGCCTTAAATGAGGGCATAAAAAAAGAGAACACACAGAAATCTGAGTGTTCGTCTTTATTTGAGTATGGTGACCCGTACGGGAATTGAAAATCCTTTTTCAGCTTAAGCAAATTTCCGC
The DNA here is from genome assembly GCA_045606725.1 of Oscillospiraceae bacterium. Taxonomy (GTDB): domain Bacteria; phylum Bacillota; class Clostridia; order Oscillospirales; family Ruminococcaceae; genus RGIG8773. Next base: position 6,790 of record JAZUSM010000109.1, read on the forward strand.
AACCTCTCTCAACCCACGCAGAATAGCCATTTTACAGCAAGATAGAAAAACTCGTTTTTTCTGTTTTCCCCTGTCTTTTTGCAGCTTTAGCGGACAAATAGCGGACAACTTTTAACCTACACAGATATGCTATAAGGACTGATTTTTATGGAATCAGTCCTTATTTTTGTTATATAAGATACTTACATTTTAAGCTTATACGCCCTGTTTTTGTTGCGGCCTTCGGCAACAACAATTTCATCTGCAATCATCTCCTTGAGATAGTCACGAGTTCTGGAACTTTTTAGTCCAAGATAATCCGCAATCTCCGAGGACTTTACGCTGATATGCTCTGTGAAATATTCAATGATTCTGGTCTTGTTCATTTCGTTTATCGCCGATTTTTTATCAACGATTTTTTGATATTTAACGATAGAGTGATGCGTTCATGTTCAAAGGATTCTGTGATTTCAGGCTCGTTTAAGATTCCGCTTCAGCTTATTAAACACAGAAATGGAAACATACACATTGCCGCTACAGTCCCAATGTCAAGCTATTTGGCTTAATCTTAAAATTATTCTTTTGGTTTGTCGTGTGATTTCACGAGATAATCACGAGATAATCAAAACATATAAAACCGCTACTAGCTTCATTTTACAGGTATACCTTGTGATTTCACCAAGAAAATCACGAGATAATCACGAGATAAATTATACCAAATTCCTTTTCAGAATATCCATTGCCATTTGCAATTGCGTCAAATATTCCACACTCTTAAACTCAACAGAATATTTAGTTGACGGACCATTTCCGGTTTTCTTTATGAGCTGAATTTCTTCTAGATGTTGCAAAATTTTTCTTACTTTATATTCCGTAAGATTAAGAGCCATTTTAATCTTGTTAACTGACGAGGGACCATTGCTTTTAGCTATATACCTAAAAACTTCCTTTTCATCATGTTTTAGATTTGGATACGAATCTGCCAAATCAATGTTCCATACTTTTAATTCCGTATGTTCAATATCAGTTATAATCTCTGGTCTTTTAAAATCATGCAGACTTGCCGTTTTGTATATCAAAACGCCCCCAAAACCTGCCGCTCCGATGCACCCAGCAATCTGAACAGCTTCATTATGATTTCATTTCTTGGTCTGGAATCTCCCCCCATAAAGAACTGTTCGGTAGAAACTAACATTTTCCCCGGATTTACAAAATGAAACCATCCATCATAAACATCAATTTTAGTTGATGGATATCCTTGAATATAATCCGCATGAGCAATACAATTGACCAGGCATTCTCTTAATGTCTCATCAAAATCTGATACAGGTAACCTCATTTGTTGACTATCTAATACAAATTCATCCTGAATTAAAATGCGCATCTTTTCATTTACGATATTGTAGAAATTATATAAATTCATTTCGTAATCACTTGGTTCGTCATCAGATACTCTGTCAGACCATCTCGGATTATTCCCTCGTCTGTTAAAATAATCAAGATGATAATGAGGAAATAATTCTTTTATTGAATTTACTTTACCAAGAAAAAGCAATGTTCCTCTTTTTATTTTCAATTCTCCTGTTGCTCGATCTTTGGAACAAGCACCTATTTCAACAAGAAAATCCGCATTTCCCATTTCAATATATTTTTTTTGAGGGAATCTCTTACTAACCCGCTCCTTATAAGTAATAACAGAATCAAAATCCAAATAATCCATTGAAAAGCCATCTGCATTTAATGAATCCTGATTAGGCTGAGCGTTTCTCATGAGCGAAGCCAGTTCTTCTTTTGTCGCTCTCCTATCACCATCTCCTGTTCTTATCCAAGTGTTTTCAAGTTTGCCTCCTATATGAATAGGTTTCATATTTTCAGGTGCCTCTTTTACATGTATTGTGATGATAGTTTTACCATCTATAACATATGTATTCACATCTTGATTGTCAACATTCCGATAATTTACTTTTGTTGGATTGGATAATAAATCCCACAAAGTGGTAATCGCCTTATCAGGATTTGCAACTCCTATAATTTCATTTTGAGGATACCCTTCAGCAACACCAAGAATAATTATTCCACCGCAAGTATTGCTAAATGAAGAATATGTGTCCCAAAAAGAGTTGGGGAGCTCTGATGCTTTTTTTAATTCGATATAAAATTTCTCATGAACATTCAACAGCCACGTCTCAAATTCTTCAATAGTAAGCTTTTCAGGCTTCAATTCCGTATACAATTAAAGTCCTACCTTGTGTTACTTCTCATTTCGGTTGTGCTACATTGAATATGTATAATTATATCACAAATTGTATTATGCTGCAATGACTTTTGTCCCATTTTATTATACGTACTTAGAAATCGCTAATTTATATTTATCTTCAAACTGCTTTCGTAGTGAAATTGGTTCTTCAATAATCGCATCTGCACCAAACTTAAAAAAATAATATTCTGCTTGCTGTTCAGTGCATTTAAATGTATATCTATAGTATCCGTCATCAAGTTGTTCTTGTGTAATATACTGCGGCCGTAAAAAAACCCAGTGATCATAATTTTTCTTACCTTTTGCAGTAAAAACTACTTTTATAGTTTTACATTCACTATTTAAAAATTGAACTCTTTATCAATCAATTCTTTCTTTGCTTTTTTTCGTTGCGTTTCTGTAAAGTTACCTTTGCAGTAAGAAATTTCAATATCTTCCATATATGATAATCTGAAATCTCTTAATTCATTTTCACCTGTAAAGCCAACAACATAATTGTATGAAGACCATTCGTCAAGCGTTACTTCATAAGGGGCAAGTTTATACTCTTTATCACGATATTTGAATGATATTATATTTTTTAATTCAATTGCTGTTTTTACTTTTGTGTATTCTTCCTTAAAGTATATTTTTTCTCTTTCAAAATACGGCTGCCTTGCGTATTCCTCAAAAACAGCTTTCAAATATTTTCCTACTGACGGTGTACCGCTTTTTGAAGATGATCCTTTGAAGTAGTATTTGCTCATTTTTCCTGCTTTTTCATCGCTTAAAAGAATATCTTGCGTTTTTTTCTGTAATCGAAAATTAAAATGCACTCCTTTTTCTGAATGAACACTTGGATTAAGCTTTAGAAAATCTTCTACATCAGCATAGTAATTTTGAAAAATCCTGTTTAAAAATCCAGATGGGACTTGATCGATAATTTCAGCTATCTTGAACTATTAAACTTATAGGAGGAATTGCTATGAAACTTTATAAATCAGGCAGACCAACTGAAATCCACCCTCTTGACCTGTGCAACAATAAAAACCACCTAATGCTCCCGGTGAATATCGAATCATCAACAGCAAAACCCGGGAAGTGGTTTATGTTGGAGTGACATGCGATTTAAATCGTCGTATGAACGAGCATAGACGTAGCGGTAAGATTAGCGGAGAAAACAATATCTTCGCATTCAAAAAAGCTGATGGCAGAGCTTCACAAGCAAGACTTAATGATCATGAGCGTGCAAAAATCCTGCAACATGACCCCATTCTAAATCAGCGAGCGGGTGGAGCAGGCAGACCATTCAAAAGGAAAGGAGCATAGAAGTTACCCACAGTATATATTGCACCGCCCCAAATTGTACGGACAGCACAAAAACACCCCTCTATGGTACAATATTAAATTTAAGCAACATACTGACTTCGTTTTTCAAGCGGAGTCAGTTTTGTTTTAAGTTGAATACGCTGGTTATTGTAGAAATCAATATACTGACTTATGAGGAGGCGAGCCTCCTCATAAGTCTTCAGCTTCACCCGATAGATGCACTCAGTTTTAAGGATAGAAAAGAAATTTTCTGCCATAGCGTTATCATAAGGGTTGCCACGTCTTGACATTGACGGAATAATGTTGTATGATTGAGTCAGCTTAAAATACGGATGAGATGTGTATTGAAAGCCTTGGTCACTGTGGAGTTGCAGCTCTGCGGTGACCTTCTCTTTTCTCTTGGCTGCTCTGATAAGTCGGAGGCCAAGCGGTCTTAGGAAGACAAAGTGGCCAAACAACTCCTTGGCTCACAGAACGACATGGCTACGATCCGACTTCCCATTCTAAATCAGCGAGCGGGTGGAGCAGGCAGACCATTCAAAAGGAAAGGAGCATAGAAGTTACCCACAGTATATATTGCACCGCCCCAAATTGTACGGACAGCACAAAAAC
>JAZUSM010000110.1:0-4939 GCA_045606725.1 Oscillospiraceae bacterium
TTTGGCCACTTTGCCTTCCTAAGCCCGCTTGGCCTCCGACTTCCAAAGGGTGCGCACACCCTTTGGAAACCCATTATTTTGGGTTACTGAAGTTTTTCATTTGTTGCACAAACCACGGCGTATTGCGGAGCAAAACCCGTAAACGAACGCAAGCGTCCGTTTTATTCCGCTTTGAGTCTCATCGGCAATACAAGGAATGTATATGCGTTACCCTGCAACGGTACTATCTTCATCGGTGACAATCCGCCGTTAAGCTGTAATTTTACCTTATCAGACTCTGTTGCCTTTAATGCGTCAAGCAAATATCGGCAGTTGAATCCTATTTCTACAGATGGGCCTGCTGTATCTGCGTCCATTTCGTCCACAAGCTTACCGAGTGCTGTAGAACAGGAAATCTTTACCTTACCGTCACGGAACACGCACTTTACTGGTGCTTTCGCCTTTTCATTGATAAGGAGCATACATCTTTCAAGTGCTGAAATAAACTCTCTTGTATTGAGAATTACCTCGCTGTTATGATTTGCTGGGATAGAGCCCTTATAGTTATGGAAGTCGCCCTCCAGCAGACGTGAGAACAGCATATACTTACCGATTTCGAAAGTGATATGCTTCTTTGAAACGTGCATTGTAACTGTTTCCTTATCGTCATCCTTGAGAAGCTTCGAAACCTCGGAAAGTGCCTTAGCCTTTACAACGAAATGGTAGTGGTTGTCCGACTCGATTTTTTCGCTTCTTACGGCAAGTCTGTAGCCGTCTATTGCAACAAGATTGAAGTTGTAGTCGAGAATATCGAACAGTTCACCCATAAGGATAGGCTTGTTGTCAACAACTGCAACGGCGAAAATAGTCTGGTTAATCATATTTTTCAGCATAGGCTGAGGAATTGTAAAGTTATCACCTGTATCATAATCAGGAATAGAAGGATACTCGTCAGCAGGCATTGCGAGAATTTTATACTCAGCATTGAAGCCTCTGATAGTAGTAGTAAGACTTTCATCAATTTCTATTTCGATAGTTTCAGACGGCATCTTTCTGATGATTTCGCCGAAAAGCTTGCTGTTGAGGATACACTCGCCGATATCGTCGGATGTAACATCAATCTTTGTCTGAATACCCAGTTCAAGGTCGTAGCCTGTCAGCTCAAGGGTATTTCTGTTCAGGTAGAGCTTTACGCCTTCCAGTGCAGGAAGCGGGGATTTCTGAGGCACGGCTCTTGAAACGTTTGCAAGAGCTTCGTTTATTTCGGCTTGTTTACAGATAAATTTCATACGTCACGTCCTCCTAATTTTAGAGTGGAGTGTTAAGAGTGGAGTGTGGAGTTTTTTGGTAACTCTGACTATATCGTAACACTCATTTATTGTAAGAGAAAAATTTTCTTTGTCAGTAATTTTTTGCGTCGCAAAAAATAAAATCAATATAATATGATAATTATAAAACAGTAGCAGCAGTAGGGGGTGTACAAACTGTTGAAACAGCACTCAAACCATTTCAGGGACAAGCTTTGTTTTTTCACCCTGCTGATGTTGATGAAATGTGGAAAAGTTGAAACAATTTTTTCCATGTTGAATTATGGTGGAAGCTGTTAGTGGAAAGTGGAAAAAATCTTGAAAGATTGGTGGAAAACTCATTCCGTTTTCTGGAATATCACAAAATGTTGAAAAGTGGGTTATACAATCTGTAATGTAACAGAGTTACATGGTATAAAACCGTCAGATTTAATTTTCCACATCGTTTTCCACACCCTGTTGAAAACTTTGATTTACAACTGATTGTATTTTTTTCTTTACAGGAATTTTAGGGGGAATTTTTTGTGTAAAGGGTGGTTTTCAACATAGGGTTGGGTTGTGTCGCCTGAGAGAAAATTTCGTGCGCTTTAAACAATGGCTGCGCCATTGTTAGGAAATCCCTCTCTTGCAGGGATTTCCTCTTTTTTGGCTACCGCCAAAAAATTCACCTTTTCGGAGCGCTTCTAAGGCGCGTCTGCGGACGCAGGTTGGGGGTATTTCGCCGTCTGCGGACGGCGATTTAGGGGCGTTGCCCCTAAAAACCCCACCAAAGGGGACACCGTCCCCTTTGGAAACCCATTATTTTAGGTTACTTAAACAATTTCACTTTTCACTTTCCTAATTTCTAATTTAATTAAGCGTTGCGAATATTATTGATAATGTCCTCAATCATTTCCTTTGCGTGTGAATCCTTGGCTATAAGCTTTTCAATATCGCCGCAGTAATATATAATCGTACTGTGGTCACGTGCGCCAAGCTCCATGCCGATTGATTTATATGACATGTCCGTAACTTCTTTCAGCACGTAGCAGCTTACTTTTCGTGCAATGGAAATCTGTGCGCTTCTCTTTTTGGAAATGATATCCTCGGCACTTACGCCGTATACGTTGCCAACTTCGTTGAGAATACGTTCGATTGTGATTGGTGCAGGCTGTTCATCGGAAAGAATTTCCCTGATAGCATTCTGCGCCTGTGCCATGGACGGGGGAGTACCAACAAGGTGCTTGCTGGCCTTGAGCTTTTTCACACAGCCCTCAAGCTGACGTATATTTCCCTTGAGCTTGTTTGCTATGTACTCCGAAACATCGTCAGGAATAATAAGGTTCAGCATTTCAGCCTTACGGCGGATAATTGCAACTCTTGTTTCAAAGTCAGGAGTAGAAATGTCAGCAATAAGACCCCACTCAAAGCGTGTACGGATTCTGTCCTCAAGGGTCTTGATATCCTTCGGCGGACGGTCAGATGTAAGAACAATCTGCTTGCCGACTTTATGAAGCTCATTGAATGTATGGAAGAATTCTTCCTGAGTGGACTCCTTGCCTGCGATGAACTGAACGTCGTCTATAAGCAGCACGTCAGCGCTTCTGTATTTCTGGTGGAACTGGCTTGTGTCCTTTTTCTGCTGGATAGCATTGATAAGCTCGTTTGCAAAGCTTTCGCCCGTAACATAAATGATGTTTGTCTTAGGGTCACGGCGCTTTATCTCGTTGCTGATAGCAGTCATAAGGTGAGTCTTTCCAAGTCCTGACGGGCCGTGGATAAACAACGGGTTGTAGGTGCTGCCTGGTTCTTTTGCAACAGATGTGCAGGCAGCGTAAGCAAACTCATTTGAACGTCCGACAATGAAAGTATCGAATGTGTAGCCGTACTCAGCATTTGTAAAGGATTCCTCAAGTTCTTTCTTAAGCTGGATTGGGTCGGTATCCTCATCATCGTAGATAATTTCTTCAACAGCTGAAATATCTATATCAACCTCAAATCCAAGAACGCTTTCAAGGGCATCCTTGATAATATGGGTATAATTCTTCTTGATGATGTTGGCCTGAAATTCGGAAGCAACCGTAAAGCAGGCAACATTTTCATCCAGTTTGACAGGCTGGAGAGTATTGATCCAGAGGCGGTAAGCTGTGTCTGAAAGCTCGCCCTTTTTTATTTTTTCGAGGCAGTATTCCTGCACATTCTGAAAGACCTCGTCAAAGGATTTCATAATTAAAAGACTCCTTTCGCAAAGGCAATTTTTGTCAGCCTTTACTTCCTTTTGTTCTTAATAAAATATTACTCCAATATACTATTATATTATAGCATATTTCCCACTTGATTGCAAGCATTTGAAGCTAAAAAAGGGGGTATACGGGCTATATGAAAAACAGCGTAAAATGGGAGGTTTTTGGGCATTATAAAATATTTTGTTAAATCTGCACATTTATGTTTAAAAATAATTGTATAGATTATTTTTTATTTTCGGTACAGTTCAGCACTTTATCGCCTTGACATTTTGTTCACAAAGGTTTATAATTGTTAGTATGTAGTATTATTTTTACTTTTATTGAAAATTTTTTATTGGAGGTCATTAAAATGTCCAGAGTTTATAATTTCAGCGCAGGCCCAGCTGTCCTTCCTGAAGAAGTTCTCAGAGAAGCAGCAGAAGAAATGCTCGATTACAAGGGTTCAGGTATGTCCGTAATGGAAATGTCCCACCGTTCCAAGGTGTATGACGAAATCATCAAGGATGCGGAAAAGGATCTCCGTGACCTCATGAACATTCCTGACAACTATAAGGTGCTCTTCCTTCAGGGCGGTGCTTCCCAGCAGTTTGCTGCAGTACCAATGAACCTCATGAAGAACAAGAAGGCTGCTTACATAGTTACAGGTCAGTGGGCTAAGAAGGCTTACCAGGAAGCTCAGATGTACGGCGAAGCTGTTGCAGTTGCTTCTTCCGCTGATAAGACTTTCTCCTACATTCCTGACTGCTCCGACCTCGACATTCCTGAAGATGCAGACTACGTGTATATCTGCGAAAACAACACAATCTACGGTACAAAGTTCTGGGAGCTCCCTAACACAAAGGGCAAGGATCTCGTTTCCGACGTTTCTTCCTGCTTCCTTTCCGAACCTGTTGACGTTACAAAGTACGGCGTAATCTACGGCGGCGTACAGAAGAATGTTGGTCCTGCAGGTGTTGTAATCGCTATTATCCGTGAAGACCTCATCAGAGATGACGTTCTTGCTGGTACACCAACAATGCTCAAGTGGAAGACACAGGCTGACAACGACAGCCTTTACAATACACCTCCTTGCTACGGTATCTATATCTGCGGTAAGGTATTCAAGTGGATCAAGAAGATGGGCGGCCTCGAAGCTATGAAGGCTCACAACGAAAAGAAGGCTGCAATTCTTTATGATTTCCTCGACAGCTCCAAGCTCTTCAAGGGTACTGTTGAAAAGAAGGACCGTTCCCTTATGAATGTTCCATTCGTAACAGGCAACGAAGAACTCGATGCTAAGTTCGTTAAGGAAGCTAAGGCTGCTGGCTTTGAAAACCTCAAGGGTCACAGATCCGTTGGTGGTATGAGAGCTTCCATCTACAACGCTATGCCAATCGAAGGCGTTGAAAAGCTTGTAGAATTCATGAAGAAGTTCGAAGCTGAAAACGC
>JAZUSM010000111.1:0-18578 GCA_045606725.1 Oscillospiraceae bacterium
CCAAGACCCCCACCAAAGGGAACAAGTTCCCTTTGCAAACCCGATGCCGCTTCGCTAACTATGATAGTTTATGTTGCACTATAATTATTATTGCCAAAAAGGAAACTACAATGATTTCAACCGTAAAGCTCACAATCCAAAAGCATAACATGCTTCACGCAGGGGATTGCGTTTGCGCTGCTCTTTCGGGCGGTGCGGACAGCGTTGCCCTGCTTCTTGTGCTTTATGAGCTTTCCTCGGAGCTGAATTTTTCCCTCTCGGCGGTACACGTCAACCATCTTCTCCGCGGTGATGAAAGCGACCGTGATGAGCAGTTCTGCCGCAATTTGTGCGACAGACTCGGTGTACCTCTGCAAATTTTCCGTGAGGACGCCGCCGCTTTTTCACACTCCATCGGCGAGTCTGTGGAAACAGGTGCTCGTGAACTCCGTTACAGAATTTTCGACTCCGTAAGCTGCGACAAAATCGCTACTGCGCACAATCTCAACGACAATGCTGAAACCCTTTTGTTCCGCCTTGCACGGGGTACGGGTCTGCACGGTCTTTCGGGTATTCCTGCGGTACGGGGAAAAATTATCCGTCCGCTGATTGAGTGCACCCGTGAAGAAATTGAAGCGTACCTTGCCGAAAAAAATCAGACTTTCGTAACCGACAGCACCAACCTTTCCGACGATTACGCACGCAACAGAATACGTCACCACATTGTTCCCGGAATGCAGGCGGTGCACGGCGCTTTTCCTGCCTGCGTAACACGAATGACAGCAGGCTTTGCTGAGGACGAGGACTTTTTAACAGCCGAAGCAAAAAAATGTGAAAATCAAAGTCTTTTTACTCTCCACCCTGCAATCCGAAAAAGAATTATCATAAATCAGCTTAAATCGCATAACCTTAAAGTATGTACCGAAAAAATTGAGGAAATTGAGTCGGCTTTACTGCTTCATAAAAGCAGGGTAATGCTTGAAAACGGCTTTTTTGCGGCGTTTGACAAGGGTGTAATGCGTGTTTACAAGGAACAGCAGGACGACGTCCCCGAAGCCGTTGTAATCAGTCTGAATACTGAGTATCCGTTCAACGGTGACAGAATTGTGAAAATCTCGGTACAATCAGGCGAAATTGCCTCCCAAACAGATATTGTTAATAAAAATTCCACAATTTACTACGCAGATTATGATACAATACAAGGTGATATTGTTTTGAGAAACCGACTCAGAAGCGATACCATCAAGACCGTGAATTCCGCTTGTACAAAGGAATTGCGGAAGATTCTGCAGGAAAAGCTTCCCCCCGAAAAAAGGAAAGCTTCTGCTGTGCTTGAAGATAAAAACGGTATAATCTGGGCTGAACATGCAGGAATTGCACAGTGGGCTGCCCCGAACGAAAAAACAGAAAATTACCTCAGAATAGAGATAATATATACTGACATCAAATATTGAAAGGATTGATACAATGAACAAAAAAAGCAGCGGCAAGGGCGTACTGATTTATGTTATCGTTCTGGTTTCCCTTGTTTCTCTGGCTGTTGTACTGCTTAAACAGTCAACAAGACACGAAGCTGAGTACAGCTACTCCGAAATTATGCAGTATTTCGACAACTATCAGGTCAGCGAAATGAATTTCGACCTTGGCACAGGCGAGCTGGAAATGGTTGTTGAGGGGCAGGAAAAGCCTATCGTTTACACCGTGCCGAATGTAAGCGTGTTCCTCAATGAAATACAGACGGGCTCGGAAAATTACCGCCGTGAATACAACGCACTTCACCCCGATGCACCTCTTGCACAGGAATACTACAAAATTCAGGATACCTCCTGGCTTTACAACCTTCTGCCGTCACTCCTTATAATCGGTCTGATGCTGTTCCTGTTCTTCTTTATGATGCGGCAGGCTGGCGGCGGCGGAAAGATGAACAATTTCGGCAAGGCAAACGTAAAGAACGCTTCGGGCAAGAAGCACACCTTCGACGATGTTGCAGGTGCTGACGAAGAAAAGGAAGAGCTTGAAGAAATCGTTGACTTCCTGAAAAATCCTAAGAAATATACCTTGATGGGCGCACGTATCCCTAAGGGCGTTCTGCTGATGGGCCCTCCGGGTACAGGTAAAACCCTCCTTGCAAAGGCTGTTGCAGGTGAGGCAGGTGTTCCGTTCTTCTCAATCTCAGGCTCGGACTTCGTTGAAATGTTCGTAGGTGTCGGCGCATCCCGTGTCCGTGACCTTTTCGAAACAGCAAAGAAAAATTCTCCGTCCATCATCTTCATCGACGAAATCGACGCCGTGGGCAGACGCCGCGGTGCAGGTCTCGGCGGCGGTCACGATGAACGTGAACAGACTCTCAACCAGCTGCTTGTTGAAATGGACGGCTTTGAGGGCAACGAGGGCATCATTGTTATGGCTGCTACAAACCGTAAGGATATCCTTGACCCCGCACTTCTCCGTCCAGGACGTTTCGACCGTCAGATTACCGTTAACTACCCCGATATCAAGGGCAGAGAGGAAATCCTCAAGGTACACACAAAGAACAAGCCACTTGCTCCAGACGTAAGCCTTAAAACTATTTCCCAGTCCACAGCAGGCTTTACAGGTGCAGAGCTTGCAAACCTCGCAAACGAGGAGGTTCTCCTTGCTGCAAGTAAGAACCGCAAGGCTATCACAAAGGAAGACATCGAGGAAGCCACAATCAAGGTTATCGCAGGCCCTGAGAAAAAGAGCCACGTTGTTACAGACGAGCAGAAGCGTATTGTTGCGTACCACGAAGCAGGTCACGCCGTTGTTACCTACTATATGGAAACTCAGGATAAGGTTCATCAGGTTACAATTATCCCAAGAGGTTCAGCAGGCGGTATGACAATCCACCTCCCTGAGCAGGAGCCTTCCTTCCTCAACGTTACAATGAGAAAGCTTAAAGAAGAAATCGCCGTGTGTATGGGCGGACGTGTTGCCGAACAGCTTATTATAGGCGAGTACACAGCAGGCGCAATCAGCGACCTCCAGCGCTCCACAAAGCTTGCAAAGGCTATGATTACCCAGTACGGCTTCTCCGAAAAGCTTGGTCCTGTCGTTTACGGCAGTGATAACGACGAGCCGTTCGTTGGTATGAGCTACGGTCAGAGCAAGGACCATTCCGAAAAGGTGCAGGCGGAAATCGACGCAGAAGTCCGCGCAATTATCGACGAGTGCTACGAACTGACAGTTACAACCCTCAAGGAGCACCTCGATAAGCTCCACGAGGTTGCACAGTACCTCCTCAAGCACGAAAAAATCAACGGCATTGACTTTGAAAAGCTGATGAAGGGCGAGCTTGTTGATAAGGAAGAAACTTCTGACGAAGAAATCGTAATTGAGAAGAAGGAAGAAACAACAGAAGAAGCTGTTGAGGTTACAGACGAACTTCCCGAAACAGAGGAAGCAGAAGAATCTTCCGAAGAAAACGCACCAGAGGAAACAGATACAGACGACACAACCGACACAGAAAATTCTGACGAAGAATAAAAATTATAAAAGTTTCGTCCACCTTTTCAAAGGTGGCAGGTTTCCAAAGGGCAGCGCCCTTTGGTCGCTCTCCGCAGAGAGCGAAACACCCCATCCTCCCAAAACGGAGAGCGGGGTGAGAAATGCGACAGCATTTCGAGGGGAGGCGAACAAGACCGCCTCCCCTTTGTTGTAATTACAAATAAAATTCTCCTCGTAAATGTGCCAGTGGCACATTTACGACGTAACAAACCCAACACAACAATCTCAACACAACAAATCCAAAACCAACCACCAACAAAAGGAGTACCCAAATGAAACTACTTTTCCTCGGCGACGTTGTCGGAGATATCGGCAGCAAATTCGTCGGCTCAAAACTCCGCTCATTAAAACAATTCTACGGCGCAGATATCGTCGTAATCAACGGCGAAAACAGCGCCAACGGCAACGGAATTACCCCACAGTCCGCAAAATACCTGTTCCAGATTGGCGCAGACGTAATCACCACGGGCAACCACTGCTACCGCCGAAAGGAAATCCTCGATATGTTCGACAGCGAGGAATTTTTAATCCGTCCCGCAAATTTCCCCGAAGGCAACGCGGGGCACGGCTACTGCGTGCTGGATATGGGCAGCACCCGTGTCGCAGTCGTAAACCTTATGGGCACGGTCTATATGGAAGCCCTCGACAACCCCTTTTCCACAATTGACCGCCTTCTCGGTGAAATTGACACCCCCAACATCATCGTGGATTTCCACGCCGAAGCAACCAGCGAGAAAAAGGCAATGGGGCAGTACCTCGTAGGAAAAGTCACCGCCGTTTTCGGTACGCATACCCACGTACAGACCGCTGATGAATGTATTCTTTCCGACCATACCGCCTACATCACCGATGTGGGAATGTGCGGACCTGAACTTTCCGTCCTCGGCGTGAAAAGCGAAGTTGCCATCGAAAAACAACGTTTTCATTCCCCCGTAAAGTTTGTCGAATCCGATAATCCGCCATTCATCAACGGTGTTGTAATTGAATTTGACTGCAAAAATGGTAAATCTAACTCAATTGAAAGACTTATAATTAGGTAAAATGACAAAATTGTGAAAAAACTATTGCAAAGAGAAAACAATCGCAGTATAATTTTATTAGTTTAAAGCGATAACTTTGTTCAGCAATACCATACCATAAACTGGGGGCTTTATAATGGAAATACTAAAAGTTTCAGCACGTTCTTTTCCAAATTCCGTAGCAGGCGCAATCGCAAGCGTAATGCGTGAAAACGGGGAAGTTGAAGTTCAGGCAGTCGGCGCAGGCGCTGTAAATCAGGCAGTCAAATCAATCACTATCGCAAGAGGTTACCTCGCTCCCGTCGGCGTTGACCTCGTTTGTTACCCCGCCTTCGCAAGCGTAGATATCGACGGAGAAACTAAAACAGCCATACGCCTCATCTGTGAAAAAAGATAAATTTAAGAAAGTGTTATGGAGAACCACTGGGGAAAACCTTTCTGGAGAAAGGTTCTTCCCCAGACCCCTTTCCAAAGACTTTCAGTCTAAAATATCCCATAGGGCTTTAGCCCTATGGGATATTTTACATTAGAAGTTTTAGGGAGGGAGTTTGAGGGAGGACCCTTTTCCAAAAGGGTCTCCCTCAATAGATTTCCATAATGCTTCTTAAATTTATTTTATTCCTCGGTGTCGTCGTCGGGGGATTCTTCTTCGACGATTACTTCAGTAGCTTCTGCCTCGGCAGCGGCTTTCATGTCGGCTTCGAGTTCCTCAGCGGACGGTTCTTCAATCTTTTCGGTTTCGGCTTCCTCGTCGTGCTCTGCTCTTGTGAAGGAAACAACCTTTACGTCGTCCTGAACTCTCATGAGGCGCACGCCTGTTGCGTAACGTCCCATTACACGGATATCATTTGCACGGATACGGATAATGATACCGTCGTTGGAAATCATAATGATGTCGTCCTCAGCGTCAACAACCTTGATACCACAAACGTAACCCTTCTCCTCGGAAACCTTATAGTTAAGCATACCCTTACCGCCTCTGTTCTGAATGCGGTAGGAGTCAAGGTCAACACGTCGTCCGTTACCCTTGTCGGTTACGGTGAGCACGGTTGCACCTTCACGTACACGTGCCATAGAAACGATGTAGTCTTCCTCTCGGAGCTTCATAATTCTTACGCCGTGAGCACTTCTTGACATTGCACGGATTTTCTGTTCCTCGACACGGATTGCGTAACCCATTCTTGTTGCAACGATAACTTGCGCATTGCCGTCGGTAAGACGTACACCTGCGATTTCATCACCCTCGTCAAGACCGATTGCAATAAGACCGTTCTTACGCACGTTCTTGTACGCACTCAGCGGAGTACGCTTGATTTTACCGTTCTTGGTAACCATAATGATGTACTTGCCCTCGTCGAAATCCTCGGTTTTAATCATTGCGGCAACCTTTTCGCCCTCTGTAAGCGGCAGGATATTTACAATGTTAAGACCTCTCGACTGCTTTGAACCCTCAGGGATTTCGTAGCATTTCAGCTTGTACATGATACCCTTGTTGGTGATGAACAGCACGTTATCATGGGTGGAACTGATGAACATTTCCTCGACGAAATCTTCCTCACGCTGTTTCATACCCGAAACGCCCTTACCGCCGCGGTTCTGTGTCTTGTACATATTTACAGGCTGACGCTTGATGTAGCCGATGTTTGTATAAGTTACAACGCAGTTTTCCTCAGGGATAAGGTCCTCGATATCAACCTCGCCCGAAATAGTTTCAATAGAAGTTCTTCTTTCGTCGCCGAACTTCTTTCTGATTACTTCAAGTTCTTCGGAAACGATAGCCATCATCTTTTCCTTGCTTGCAAGAATTGCAACGAACTCCTCAATCTTAGCGTGGAGGGAAGCAAGTTCTTCTTCAAGCTTCATTCTTTCCAGACCTGACAGCTGAACGAGTCGCATCTGAGCGATAGCGTCCGCCTGAATTTCTGTAATACCAAAACGTTCGATAAGTCTTGCCTTGATTTCAGCTGCATCACGGCTGCTGCGGCAGATTTTTACTACCTCGTCAATATTGTCAACCGCAACCATCAAGCCTTCCAGGATGTGTGCACGCTCTCTTGCCTTTTTCAAGTCGTACTCAGTACGGCGGCGGATAACGTCAACCTGGAAGTCGATATACTCACGGATAATCTGACGGAGTGAAAGCACCTTAGGCTCGCCTCTTACAAGTGCGAGAAGGTTTACGCCGACAGTGTCCTGCAGCTGTGTGTAGCTGAAAAGCTTGTTGAGGACAATCTGCGGAATTGCGTCCTTTTTAAGCTCGATAACGATACGTACAGCGTGCTCCTTGTCGGACTCGTCACGGATAAAGTGAATACCGTCCACACGCTTTTCCTTTGCAAGCTGAGCAATGCTTTCAACGAGACGTGCCTTGTTGACCATATAAGGAATTTCGGTAACAACAATGCAAGTTCTGCCCTTGATTTCCTCAATGGAAGTTCTTGCACGGAGAGTCAGCTTGCCCTTACCTGTAGCATAAGCGGCACGGATACCTGCACGGCCCATGATAATACCGCCTGTAGGGAAGTCAGGGCCCGTAACGTGCTCCATAAGTTCTTCGTTGGTGATATCCTCATTTTCAATCATTGCATTGATTGCGCTTACAACCTCGTTGAGATTGTGCGGAGGAATATTTGTAGCCATACCAACAGCGATACCGACAGAACCGTTTACCAGAATATTCGGGAAACGGGAGGGGAGTACCTCAGGTTCTTTCAGTGTATCGTCGTAGTTGGATGTGTATGGAATAGTATCCTTGCCGATGTCCGCAAGCATTTCGGCGGAAATCTTCGCCATTCTTGCTTCTGTGTAACGGTAAGCAGCAGGCGGGTCACCGTCCATAGAACCGAAGTTACCGTGACCGTCAACGAGAGGGTAACGGAGCGAGAAATTCTGCGCAAGACGTACCATAGCGTCGTAAACAGATGCGTCGCCGTGTGGGTGGTACTTACCGAGCACTTCACCGACAGTGTACGCACACTTGCGGTAAGCCTTGTCAGCGGTGTTGCCTGCGTCGTTCATAGTGTAGATGATACGTCTGTGAACAGGCTTCAGACCGTCACGGACGTCAGGCAAGGCTCTTGCAACGATAACCGACATCGAATATTCGAGGAAGGATTTCTTCATCTCATTTTCGATATCGACGCTGATTATTTTTGTGTTTTCGTCGTTATACAAACTTAACAACTCCTGACTTTCAATGCGTAATTCGTAATGCGTAATTCGTAATTATTTTTACGCACACTTTTCCGCATAATATAATGTTTGTTCCACATAGAACAATTTAACTTTCAACTCTTAACTTTGATTTTTTAAGCAAACCCCGATGTTTTTTGCAAGACGAAAAAACTCGGAAACGAACGCTTGAGTTTGTTTTAATTGCGCATTACGCATTGCGCATTGCGAATTAAACTTTGTATCTTATTCCCATTATCACCGACAGCTTTTCACGGATTTTCTGGACTTCGTCCTCTGTGAAAGCGGATTTCGGGATAATGAAAACATAGGATTTATTTACTACAAGTATAAACATATCATCTTTATCCAGTAAGTCAACTATTGGCTGGTCAAGATGAATAATTGTCGCAGGAATTTCCTCGGCAGGCTTTTCGCCGTAGATTGCGATGTCAGCTTCGGTCTGCTCCTCAGGCTTGTCTGTTTCAGCTGTTTCCTCAACCTTTTCAATCTCAACAATGTCACTCTGAAAGTTTACAGTTGAGATTTTGATTTTGTCGGTGTAGAACTCAGCCTCGTACTCCGTGCCGCTGATGGAGTCAAGCCCCTTGCGGAGGTTTTTGCTGTTGACAATCGGTTGGCTGATGAAATAGATTGTCACGCAGACCGCAATCATCAGACAGAACATCGGCATCATTCCGCCGGGGTCGGACATAATCATCATTACAGATGAGGCGATTGCAAGTGCCGCAAGCAGCAGCTTGGGGATAAGTGATTTCACCACATATTTTTTCTGGAAAACCTTATACCCTTTCAAAATCTGGTCAGCGTTGCTTTCGTACTTTCCTTTTGCGAGGAACTCGCCCTCGGGTGCGGAAAAGTTTTCGTCGCCCTCGCTGAACATTTCTTTGAGTATTCCCATTTTTTACTCCTTTGCTAAATATTTTTCGAGAAATGGTGTGTCATTGAAAATCTTTTCTCTCATTAAATAATCAGGAATTTTTACTTCTTCAAGACTCACACAATCTGCAAATGCCCAATCTTCAATTTTAAAAGTAACGTCAGGTATTTCTACACTTTTGAGATTTTCACAATAACTGAAAGCATATTCTCCTATATATCTTATATTAACAGGAATTTTTACATTTTTCAGACCCTTACATTCATAGAAAGCACCTCTATTTATTACATTCAGACTTTCAGGTAATTCTATGCTTTCAAGGTTTGTGCAACCGTGAAATGCCATTTTTCCGATTGATTCTAAATTTTCTGAAAAATCTATATTTTTCAGATTTTCGCATTTTTCAAATGCTGTTTCACCAATTGAAATTACGCTGTCAGAAATTTCTATACTCTCAAGGTTTGTGCAGTTATAAAAAGCATTTTCACCGATTGCTGTTACATTTTCAGGTATTTTAATTTTTTTAAGGCTTGCACAAAAACTGAATGTACCATAATCAATTGAAGTTATATTGTCAGGAAGTTCAATGCTTTCAAGGCTTGAACAACCCATAAATGCACCTCCGTTGATTTTTGTTACACTATCAGGTATTTTTATATTTTCAAGACTTACGCAACAATAAAATGCCATTTCTCCGATTGAAGTTACACTACTTGGAATTTCTATACTTTTAATATATGAACCGCTCAGAAAAGTGTCTTTACCAATCGAAGCAACAGCCTTCCCGTCAATCTCACTTGGAATTACAACCTCTGTATCATTACCCGTATATTTTGTAATTTCAATATAGGTTTCATATTCGTCATAGATGTAACCGTCTTTTTCAAGCTGTGCATTAAGAAGCTTTTCTTCGGCAATTGTTTCAGCTGTTGTTGTTTCCGCTGTTGTCGTTTCTTCAACTGCTGTTTCGGAAATACTTTCCGTTGCTTCAGTAACTTCAATTTTGTTATCCGCCGTGTTTTTGCAGGCTGTCATACCAACCGCAACAGCAAGCACAGCTATTATTGAAATGATTTTTTTCATCTGTCACTCCTTTGTTGGAATTATATTTTGTTTTTGCACTGTAAAAAAGCAGCAACTTCGTACACTGTAAACAATGGCTTCGCCATTGTCAAGGACGCCCTCTCTTGCAGGGCGTCCCTCTTTCGCAACACAGTTGCGAAATTCACCCTTGCGGAGCGCTTCTAAGCACGCCTGCGGGCGAAGTTGGAGATTTGTCTCTCTGCGGAGAGCGACTCAGGGACTGCGTCCGTAAGAACCCTGCCAAAGGGTGCGCACACCCTTTGGAAACCCATTATTTTGGATTACTGTAATTTTTCAGTTGTTGCAAAACCCGTAAACGAACGCTTGCGTTCGTTTTAATTGCGCATTACGAATTGCGAATTGCGAATTAAATATCCAACTCCCCGACGTACTTCGCATTCTTCTCGATAAACTCACGTCTTGGCATAACCTTATCTCCCATAAGAATTGTGAAGATTTCGTCTGCCTTGACAGCGTCCTCAAGTGTGATTTTCAGCATTGTTCTTCTTTCGGGGTCCATAGTTGTTTCCCACAGCTGTTCAGGGTCCATTTCACCAAGACCCTTATAACGCTGAACGTCGATTTTCACGTTCTCGTTGTTGTCCTTAAGCTCGGTAATATACCTGTCACGCTCCTCGTCGGAGAATGCGTAACGCACGTTCTTCTCGCTCTTTCCTCGGCTTACCTTATAAAGCGGAGGCTGAGCAATATATACGTTGCCGTTTGTAATCAGCGGACGCATAAAGCGGAAGAAGAATGTCAGAAGCAGAGTTCTGATATGTGAACCGTCCACGTCGGCATCGGCCATAATGATGACTTTGCCGTAACGGAGCTTTGTAATATCGAAATCCTCGCCGATTGACGTACCGAGGGCAGTTACAACAGGCATAAGCTTTTCGTTGCCGTAAACCTTGTCGATACGCGCCTTTTCGACGTTGAGCATTTTACCCCAGAGAGGGAGGATAGCCTGATAACGTCTGTCACGTCCCTGCTTAGCGGAGCCGCCCGCAGAGTCACCCTCGACGATATATATTTCGGTACGCTCAATATCTCTTTCGGAGCAGTCCGCAAGCTTACCCGGAAGGGAAGCGGACTCCATAGCTGACTTGCGTCGTGCTGTATCTCGTGCACGTTTTGCTGCTTCTCTTGCACGCTGTGCAGCCTGTGATTTATCGAAGATTTCTCTTGCAACAGCAGGATTTTCCTCGAGGTAATTCATCAGCTTTTCCATTACCATATTTTCTACAAACGGACGCACTTCGGGATTGCCAAGACGTCCCTTTGTCTGACCCTCAAACTCACAGTCGGTAAGCTTGACGGAAACAATTGCAGTAAGACCCTCACGGACGTCATCGCCAAGAAGCTTTTCACCGTCCTTGAGAAGATTGAACTTCTTGCCGTACTCATTGATAACCTTTGTAAGGGCATTCTTGAAGCCTGTTTCGTGAGTACCGCCGTCGGTTGTATGGATATTATTAGCAAACGAGAGGATAAGCTCGTTATAGCTGTCGTTGTACATAAGGGCAACCTCAGCTGTAGAGTCGCCCTGCACGCCGCTTACGTAGATAACTTCTTCTGCAAGCGGAGTAAGCTCTCTCGTATTGTGGAGGTGCTCGACAAACTGTCTTATACCGCCCTCATAGTGAAGGGTTTCGGACACGATTTCGTCCTTGTTTCTCAGGTCGGAGAATACGATTTTTACGCCAGCATTAAGGAAAGCCTGCTCACGGAGTCTGCGCAGGAGCACGTCATACTCGTAGACAGTTGTTTCCTCGAAAATTGTCGGGTCAGCCTTGAACATAACGGTTGTACCTGTTTCGGTAGTTTCGCCGATAATCTTCATCTGCTCATCATAGTGACCGCCGTTGTGGAAGCGCTGGAAGTGGATATTCTTGCCGTCCTTTACGGTCAGCTCAAGCCACTCGGAAAGTGCGTTTACAACAGAAGCACCAACGCCGTGCAGACCGCCTGCAACCTTATAACCGCCGCCGCCGAACTTACCGCCAGCGTGGAGGATTGTATAAACAACCGTTGCGGCGGAGATTTTTTCAGTGGGGTGGATACCTGTAGGGATACCGCGTCCGTTATCGGAAACACGGATTACATCGCCCTCAAGGATATCGACAGTAATCTGCGAGCAGTAGCCTGCAAGAGCCTCGTCGATAGCGTTGTCAACGATTTCGTAAACAAGGTGGTGCAGACCCTTAGGGCCTGTTGAGCCGATATACATACCGGGACGTTTTCTTACCGCTTCAAGTCCTTCAAGGACCTGAATTTGATTTTCGTCATAGTTCTGATTTTTTGTGTTCAGGTTTTCTGACATTACCTTACCTCCATATTAAATGCGATATGCTTATTTCGCAATTGTTTTCTATTTCATAATTTATTTTGTAAAGATAGAATGGCAGCAGCTCCGCTGCTGTTAGGAAATCCCTCTCAAAAATAAACGCAAGCGTTTATTTACAAGTTTCGCTTTGCGAAACTTTGTGCAGTGGCGTGCCTCTTTTGCAACTATGTTGCGAAATTCACCCTTGCGGAGCGCTTCTCAGGCGGCACTGCGAAAAACAAAAGCAAGCTTTTGTTTCCAAGTTTTGCTTCGCAAAACGTTGGCGCAAGAAACCAAACGCAAGCGTTTGGTTGGGGGTATTTCGACGTCTGCGGACGTCGATTTAGGGGCGTTGCCCCTAAAAACCCTACCAAAGGGTGCGCACACCCTTTGGAAACCCATTATTTTGGATTACTGTAATTTTTCAGTTGTTGCACAAACCACGGCGTTTTGCGAAGCAAAACCCGTAAACGAACGCTTGCGTTCGTTTTTCACACTCCTCACTCTTTTCCTGAGCGTTGCCACTGAGATAGGGGAGATATAAACTGTGTCCTCGCCGCCACTTTCGCACACCACAAAGCTTTTCGGCATTTCGAAATTGACGTACTCAACCCATTTATTCTTTTCCGCTTTCGTGAAGAATTCCTTTGTATGCTTACTGATTGAGGTGTTCTCGATATCGAAAATTCCGATAACCTCGCTCCCTCTTACGGTTGTTTCCTCGCCAAGGTGGATATACACTCAATCACCTGCTTTTCCGTTTTTCATTGTAATAACCTTGCCCTGCTTCATAGCGGTTATTGGCTTGCTGTCACAGCAGGTTATGATAACCTGCATATCGTCGATGTTGTTCAGTATAAACTGCTGTCTGTGAGGGTCAAGCTCCGACAGCACGTCGTCAAGCAGCATCACGGGGTACTCGCCCTGTTCAGCCTTGAGTATTTTTGCGTGGGCAAGCTTCATCGACAGCGCAACGGAACGTGCCTGACCCTGCGAGCCGAACTCACGGACGGAAAGTCCGTTGATGTACGCGCCCACGTCGTCACGGTGCACGCCGACGGTTGTGTACCCTGCACGGACATCGTTTGCGACGGTACTCTGAAGCTTTGCAAGGTACTCCTGTGCAAGCTCACCGTCATAATCGGTACGACCTTGCAAGTTGTCAAATACTGTTGACTGATAGTATAAATCTAATTTTTCTTTACCGTTTGTAATTTTATTATACAACTCATTGGTATATTTATTTAAAGTAATACAGAAAGTATAACGTAAAACCGATATATACGCACCTGTTTTCGCCAGCTGTTCGTCCCATATTTCGAGGGAACTTTCATCGCCGTACCCCATAGAAAGAGTTTTCAGCAAGGCGTTGCGCTGGAAAAGAATGTTATTATACTTGTTCAGTGCGCTGATGTAGGAATTTTTTATCTGAGCAATAGACATGTCAATAAAACTTCGGCGGTTGTCGGGTGCACCCTTTGTCAGATTCAAATCCTCAGGGGTGAACACCACACAACGGAAGCTTCCGAACAGTTTCGACAGCAGAGGAAGCTTTACCCCGTTCAGAGTGACAAGCTTGTCTTTGACTGCACCCTTTTTCACAGCGAAGCGGATATCCTGCTGACGGAACGAGTCAGTGAAAGTCATCTCCACCTGCGCCGAGTCTTTCGTGAAGCCGATGAAATCCTTGTCACGGGTACCACGGAACGAACGGCAGCCGCTGCAAAGCCAGATTGCTTCGATGAGGTTAGTTTTACCCTGAGCATTTTCGCCGCAAATAATATTCATTTTTGGGTCAAGTTCGAGGCTGACATTTTCCAGATTTTTGTAGCCGTCAGCATTAATGCGGTTAATGACCACGGAAAACTCCTTTACTATTTGTAATTATTCTATAGAAATATCCTGTCCGTTAACAGTAACAGTATCACCCGAGCGGATTTTCTTACCGCGCATGGTGCAAACTTCACCGTTGACCATAACCTGACCGTCAAGGATAAGCTCCTTTGCCTCTGAGCCGATAGCAACAGCACCGGCGAATTTCAGAAGCTGGTCAAGCTTGATAAATTCGGTTGTGATTTTAACTTTGTTATCCATAATAAATCCTTTGATAATAATAAATTTATTAAAACAACCCAAATAATGGGTTTCCAAAGGGGACTGTGTCCCCTTTGGTAGGGGTCAAGGGGGCAACGCCCCATTGTCGCCCTCCGCAGAGGGCGAAACTCCCCTATCGTTCCAAAACGGAGAAAGGGGTGAGAAATGCGACAGCATTTCGAGGGGAAGCGGACACGACCGCTTCCCCTTGTTGCAATTACAGACAGAACATTCCTCAAAAACGTTCCAGTGGAACGTTTTTGAGGTAACTGTTATGTAGTTGACAGCTTTGTTAAAATATGCTATACTTGTGCTGAAAAAGTTTATGGAGGTATAGTTATGAAGAAATATTTCATTGTAAGCTTATGCGAAAACGGACTTCTTGGCGGCGGTATTTTAGCAAATGATGAAGCAGTTACATATTGCACTGGAAAAGTAACTGTGCCTGATAAATTTAGAAGATTAAGAATGGAGTACAATAATATTTCTTCTGTTTCAGGCGGTTGGATATTTATATTTCCAACAGTTACAATTAATATGAAAAACGGAGAAAGCTATAAATTTGTCGTATTTGCCAAAAACAAATTTATTAATCTGTTAAAAGAAATGGGAATAAGTGAATAACTATAACAACAACCCGAGAAGCTAGGCTTCTCGGGTTATCCATTTAATATTCCTGAATAATCTCAAAAGTAATATCTCTCAGCTTCAGACCACTCTGCGCAAAATAAAGTCTGCAAGCGGTAAAGCGTGAGAACAGATTGATGTCGTCACGGGAAATGGAAACCCATTCGCCGTTTGTGCCGTTCCATGTGTAGTTGCCGCAAGGCGTGCCCATCGTAAACAACGTAACAGGCATTTGTGCAAGCTCGCTCATATCGGATTTAGCCGTTATCGTCGCACGGAACTTACCACAGCGCACAATATCAAGTGCAAACACATAGGAAGTCTTCTTGTCGGTGCAGATGTCCTCAAGCGGAATTGTAACTGTTCCGTCAAGCTTGTGGAACACAACATTTGCCGCATCGAAATTGTCGTCGTCACCTGGGCGGTTGATAATCTCAAATTCGTCAGCAATGCCTTCAACTCTGTCCATTGCGCGTGTGTCCATAAGGAATTCGCAGATGTTCTTTGCACATCTCTGCAACTCGCCACGTGTCAGCGTGCCGTTTTCAAGTGAAGCAAGTGTGTTGTCGTTGGCGGAATTTCTCGAACCGTCCGAGCAAACCATATAAATGTCATTCTGTGCACGTACCATAGCTGCAAAGTTGCTCTTGTCAGGACACTTACCGCGCTCGTTGATGTTTGCCCACCAGTCGGTCATTACAATGCCCTTGAAGCCCCATTCATTATGGAGAATTGTTGTTACAAGGTCGTAAGAGCCAGCTGTCCACAGGCCGTTTACCGAGCCGTAGGTCGTCATCACGGAGCAAGCCTTGCCCTCTCTTACAGCGATTTCAAATCCCTTGAGGTAAATCTCACGGAGTGCACGCTCGGAAACAACCGAGTCGATGTCGTGACGATGAGTTTCCTGATTGTTGCCGCAGAAATGCTTTACTGTGCCAGTTACACCGAATTTGTGCATACCTGTAAGCTCAGTAGCAGCCATTGTACCTGTAAGGTATGGGTCCTCGCTGAAATATTCGAAATTACGTCCGTTGAGAACATAGCGGTGAATGTTCATACCCGGGCCCAGCAGGCACTCAACATTGTTTGCCGCAACCTCGTTACCCATAAATTCAAACAGCTCTGTAACAAGCTCCTTGTTGAAAGTGCAGGCAATAAGCGTGCCGTTTGGAATGCTGAAAGCAGTTGTGCCGCAGTCAAGACGCATACCCGACGGACCGTCTGAACAACAACCGCAGGGGATACCCTTGTCTGCAAGGCTCTGTGAAACCGCACCGAAAGCAGAAGCAGTACCTGGTGTAACCTTAGGACTTCCCATACCCTCGCCGCGGATTATGCAGGACAGTTCCTCATCAGTAAGCTGTGCGATGAAATCATCCATTGCAGCCTTGCCACGCTTTACATCAGAAAGCTTTATGCCCTTGTCACCCGTCTGTGGAATTTCAGCAGGGAGATTTTCAGCACGTCGCTTGTCCATATCAAATTCAGCAAGAGGAGCACTTTCCATAGCAATCTTGCCATCACGGTTTACCATTCTTTCAAATGGAAGTACAGGTGCAAGTGCCTCGGTAAGCTGTTCGGCAACGATTGTTTCTGCAACATCAAAGCTGTAAACGCAAGCCGCCGAGCGAACGTTGCCGCCTGCGTAAATGTTGTATGTACCCGCTTCAAGGACGTAGCAGGACTTGTGTCCGCTTGCTCCCGTGTCATCGTAGGAAGCAATGCTGTACATCGGAATTTCAATGCGGAGAACCTGTTCCTCGTTCGGTGCAAGTTCTTTTGTCTTTTCGTAGCCGCAAAGCACTCTTGCCGCCTTGCCGAGCTTGCCCTGAGGCGCTTCACAGTAAACCTGAACAACTTCCTTACCAGCGCAACTGCCAGTATTCTTAACCTTGATTTCAAGGGTAATCTTTTCGCTGTCGGAAGTTGCGGAAACAGTTTCAGAATCAAATGTTGTATAGGAAAGACCGTATCCGAAAGGATAGAGCACAGCATCTTTCGCAAAGGTTTCAAAGTAGCGGTAGCCAACGTAGATATCTTCGCAGTAGAAGTTTCTCACAGGGTCGCCGAAATATTTGTAAGCAGGGTAATCTTCAAGCTTTTCCGCAATCGTGTCAGCAAGCTTTCCGCAAGGGTTGACAGTGCCGAGAAGCACGTCAGCCACACCAAGTCCGCCGACCATACCGCCCTGCCATACGTAAAGAACGGCATCGGGATTGATTTCCTTTATAAAACCCATATCAATCACGCCGCCGACATTGAGAAGCACCGCCATTTTCCTGAAGTGCTTGCGCACCTTGCAAAGCATTTCCTTTTCAAGCGTACTGAGAAGATAAGACCCCTCAACAGGTGAGCTGTCCTGTTCCTCGCCGGCAGTACGTCCGATAATTACCACAGCGGAGTCGGACTCAGCCGCAATGTGTGCAACGAAATCATCATCAAGTGGCATTTCTTTCTGTGACCATGGCTCACCGCCCCAGCCTGCACCGTTGTCAAATGGGTTTTCTTCTTCCCATTTCGCATAAGTGTCAATCAGTTCCTGATTGAGCATTGCACCACAGCGGAGAAGTCCCTCGGTTATTCCCACAACCTCGGTAACATTTACCAGACCGCCCGAGCCTGTACCGCTTTTGTAGTAATGACTCTGAATACGTCCGAAAACAGCCGTGCACTTGTCCTTGTCAATCGGAAGTGCATTGTTGTCGTTTTTCAGCATTACAATACCTTCAGCGGCAACCTGACGTGACTTGTCAATATATTTATTCCAGTCGAGAGTTATTTTAGCCATAAAAATCAACCTTTCGTTTTTGTTACAGATATTGTACAACATATTCGACTTTGTTGCAACAAAAAATTTGCTATTAATAATAAATTTTTTATGTATAGTTCGGCAACTTCTGAAAATAATAGTTTAAACAATTTTTGTATATGCAGAAAGGAATTGATTATATGAAAAAACAGATTGCATTAATTCTTGCACTTGCAGCAGGTACATCACTTTTTACAGCCTGCGGAAGAGATGAAGAACCTGAACAGAGCGTAACCGATATGCCTGAGAATGCAGTGCATACCGTTCGTTTCCTTAATTTCAAGCCCGAAAGCGCAACAGCTTACGAGGAAATCGTGAAGACATACGAGGAGCAGACAGGCAATAAGGTTATCGTTGAAACTGCCGCAAACAACACTTATGAGCAGACTCTCAGCGCAAAGATGTCCACCTCCGAAGCACCTACAATCTTTCAGGTCAACGGTCCGAGAGGCTATGCAAACTGGAGAGATTACTGCGCCGATTTAAGCAGTACACGAATTTACGCCGCACTTACCGATAAAAATTCCGCACTTTCCGTTGACGGCGTGCCATATGGTATTCCGTATACAGTTGAGGGTTACGGAATTATCTACAACGAAGAAATTACAGACAAATATTTTGACCTTGCCGACAAGACAGTTACCCTTGAGGATATGGAAGAAGTAGACAGCTTCGGTGAGCTTAAAGCCGTTGTTGAGGATATGCAGGCAAAGAAGGACGAGCTTGGTATCAAGGGCGTTTTTGCCTGCACATCACTCAAGCCTGGCGACGACTGGCGCTGGCAGACTCACCTTGCAAATGTTCCCATTTACTACGAGTTTACCAATAATAACGTTGACCTGACAAGCGACGCAACAAAGGAAATCACCTTCGCATACGGTGAAAATTTCCGCAACATCTTTGACCTCTATATCAATAATTCCACCGTTGACAGAAAAATGCTCGGCTCAAAGATTACTGATGAGTCAATGGCTGAATTTGCCCTCGGCGAGTGTGCAATGGTGCAGAACGGCAACTGGGCATGGAGCCAGATCAATGGCATTG
>JAZUSM010000112.1:0-12062 GCA_045606725.1 Oscillospiraceae bacterium
CCCATCATTAAAAGTTTCGTCCACCTTTTCAAAGGTGGTGGGTTTCCAAAGGGCAAAGCCCTTTGGTCGCCCTCCGCAGAGGGCGAAATTCCCCTTGCCTTCTTAAACGGAGAAAGGGGTGAGGAAAACGGCAGTTTTCCGAGGGGAAGCGGACACGACCGCTTCCCCTTGTAGAGTTTACTATTATACTTCTCTCTAAAATGTGCCAGTGGCACATTTTAGACGCAACTATACTTTAAGCACCACAGAAAAGCAGTGGCTTCGCCACTGTTGGAGAGGTTCTCTCTTGCAGAACCTCTCCCTTTTGAAGCTGACGCTTCAAAATTCCCTCTCCAGAGCGCTTCTAAGCACGCCTGCGAGCGCAAGAAAGGTTTTCGCCGCTTGCGAGCGGCGACTCGGGGACGTTGCCCCCCAAGCCCCCCCCCAAAGGGTGCGCACACCCTTTGAAAACCCATTATCGCTTCGCAACACTAAAACTATTTATTGCTCTAAATTATAATTTACCACGAAAGGAAACAATTTATGACATACACCGATTTTGACAGTGTTCGTTTATCCGAGGACGGCAAATCCGTGGTGATAATCGACCAGACTCTACTCCCAAACCGCACCGAATTCCTCACGCTCAGCCGTGCTGAGGACATTTTCGAGGCAATCAAAAAGCTTCGTGTCCGTGGCGCGCCTGCTATCGGCATTTGCGCAGGCTACGCTATGTATGTCCTCGCCCAACAGATTGACTCCGCTGATTTTATAAGTGAACTCCGCAAAATCGGCGATTATCTCAACTCGTCACGTCCTACCGCTGTAAATCTTTCAGCGGCGATAAAGCGTATGCTGAAATGTGCCGAAAGCTCCCCCATAAACACCCTTGATGCCCTTCGTTCCGAGGCAGTGAAAATCCATGAGGAAGATATTGCGATGTGCAGGGCAATTTCCGAGTACGGCCTGACCCTTGTCAAGGACGGCGACGGAATTCTTACCCACTGCAATGCGGGTCCCCTTGCGACCTCTCGCTACGGAACAGGACTTGGTACGCTTATTCTCGGCAAGGAAAAAGGTTACGATTTCCACGCTTATGTTGACGAAACACGTCCCCTTTTGCAGGGCGCACGTCTTACCGCATATGAGCTTGACAAGGCAGGAATTGACGTGACCCTCATCTGCGACAATATGGCTTCGGCGGCGATGAAAAACGGCTTTATTCAGGCGGTTTTCGTGGGCTGTGACAGAGTTGCCGCAAACGGTGATACCGCTAACAAAATCGGTACAAGCGGCGCGGCTGTTCTTGCAAAGTATTACGGAGTGCCTTTCTACGTTTTTTGTCCGTCAAGCACAATTGATTTTTCCTGCGCAAGCGGCAAGGATATTCCTATCGAACTTCGTGACGGGGACGAAATCCGCACGATGTTCTACAGCGAACCTGTTGCCCCTGAGGTCAAGTGCTGGAACCCGTCCTTTGACGTGACTGACAACGACCTTATCACGGCAATTATTACCGAAAAGGGAATTTGCCGTGCACCTTATGACGTAAGTTTGAAAGAATTATTCGGAGAAAAATGATGAAAGATATCAAAGCAATAATTTTCGATATGGACGGCACGCTTCTCGACAGCCTTTCCGTCTGGGCGGACTCGGACAGGGAGTTCATCACTGGCTTGGGGCACGACTATGACAACCGTCATTCCCTTGCGATGAAGACGATGCATTTCGACTCAGCCTGTGAATATTTAGTACAGGCATTCGGATTGGAATTATCCGCAGAGGAAACAGGTGAACAAATATTACAGATAGTAGAGGATAAATATCTGCACGGAATTGATTTGAAAAGCGGTGTGCTTGAATTTGTGAAAGCGGAGCATAATAAGGGCGTGAGGATGTGCGTTGCAACGTCAAACAAGAAGAAGCTTGCAGAGGACGCACTGAAATCCCACGGACTTATGGAGTATATGGAGTTCGTACTGACCTCGGACGAGGTTGGCTGCGGCAAGGAGTCACCGCTGATATTTGAGAAGGCGGCGGAGATGCTGGGTGCAAAGCCTTGCGAAACCGCAGTTTTCGAGGACTCAATCCACGCAGTAAATTCAGCGAAAAAGGCTGGGTTTTATGTGGTGGGAGTCCACGACCCACTCAGTGAAAATGAGTTCAGGGAAATACAGAAGGTTGCGGATAAAACAATAAAAAGCTTCAGCGAACTAAAATAACGGGTTTCCAAAGGGGACGGTGTCCCCTTTGGTGGGGTCGAGGGGCAACGCCCATCGTCGCCGTCCGCAGACGGCGAAACACCTCTATGCTTTAAAAACGGAGAAAGAGGTGAGGAATGCGACAGCATTCCGATGGGGAAAAGAGTTCCGCTTTGCGGAACTCTCAGACAATGCTTTGCATTGTCTTGAACAATGACCGCTTCTCCTTGTATGGTTTACTAATATGCTATCCTCTAAAACGTGCCAGTGGCACGTTTTAGACGTACAATTCAACAAAAAACACCACGAAAGGACAATCGCAATGAAAACATTTTTAAAAATCCTCGTTGCCCTCGTTATGACATTTCTGTTTTTCCTTGCGGCAATACCTTTCTTTTTCGGTGCTGTCCTTATATCTGACCAGTTTGAAGCCGAACTCCGAGCATTTGTCCCTGACAGTATGGATTTGGCTCTGATGTATATAACGCAGGTTCTTCCGTCTGCAATAATCCTGTGTATAATCGACCTTGCTACACATAATTATCTGAAAAACTACTTTGAAAAATCGTTGTTGGTGTACATAATCCAAAGCGGAAGTGCCGTGACATTATTATTTTTCATCAGTATATTCAGTAAATCAAATCTTGGCGATGAACAATATGCATACGTCTGTGTATGCTTAACGATAATTCTGTTCGGCGGTGTTTTGTTATCCGCAATTATCCATACAGTAAAACAAAGGAGAACAAAAAGCGAATGAAAAAAATCCTTATAGGAATGAGCGGCGGCGTGGACAGCTCTGCGGCGGCGGTGCTTCTTTTACAGCAGGGCTACGATGTAAGCGGCTGTACCCTTAAACTTTTCGAGGGCACTGACGCTTCCGTAAATGATGCTCGTGAAGTCTGCCACAAACTCGGCGTTGAACACCACGTTATCGACATTGCTCCCGACTTCAAGCGTGAGGTTATGGACAAGTTTGCCGACAGCTATATAAATGGCGAAACCCCCAACCCCTGCGTGTTCTGCAACCGCACAATCAAGTTCGGCAAAATGCTTGACTACGCCCTCGAAAACGGCTTTGACGGCATTGCCACGGGGCACTACGCACGGATTACCCAACGTGACGGCAGACACCTGCTTGCCTGTGCGGAGGATTTGCGGAAAGACCAGACCTATTTCCTTTACACGCTGTGTCAGCACCAGCTTTCCCACAGCATTTTCCCCTTGTGGAATATGGAAAAGCCGCAGATTCGTGCAATTGCCGAGGAGCACGGCTTAATCACCGCCCGCAAGCGTGACAGTCAGGATATCTGCTTCATTCCTGACGGCGATTATGTCAGCTTCATTCTTTCTCACACGGGCAGGACTTTCCCTGAGGGCAATTTCATCGGCACGGACGGAGCAATCCTCGGCACTCACAGCGGTATTATCCGCTACACAATCGGTCAGCGCCGTGGTCTTGGTGTAACCTTCGGCAAGCCCGTTTATGTCTGTGCAAAAAATGCGGCGGAAAACACAGTTACACTTTCCGATATCGAATATACTGAAACGGAAATTCATCTTTCCGACGTGAATTTTATTTCCGTGGAAATACTTGATAAACCTATGCAGGTTACCGCAAAGGTGCGTTACTCTGCAAAACCTCAGACGGCAACGGTTTACCCCGAGGAAAACGGCTTGACGAAAATCGTCTTTGCCGAGCCTGTGCGAAATCCTACATCGGGACAGGCGTGCGTATTCTATGACGACGATATCGTAGTCGGCGGAGGAAAGATTATTTAAACCAACGCATATCATTAGATTGGAGATGTGACAAAATGCACAGCAAAAAAATATTTATTTTAGGTGCAATAACTGCAATAGCACTCTCTTTGACTGGCTGTATTTCAGACCCCACAGAGGTCAACTGGGAGGAAGAGTTTTTCGGCAAGGAAACTTACGCTGAACTTCAGATGGACGTAAGCTTTTCTGACAGAAAAGCTGTTCAGCCTGTTCTTGATTTTGCCGATGAAGCTTTTTCATTTATTGTTGCAACAGATGAAGACAAAAAAGAAGCTGAAGAAAGATTCGGAAAGCTTCATACCTACTGCTTAACAAATGATGATGTAGTTTCAGAGGCACACGCAATTGATTTTCTGTCAGCAAAAACAGACGGAAACAACGGATATCTTTGGGTTCAATATTCCCGTGAAGGCTATGCCAAAAACGGTGACCGCACTTGCGGCGCTTGGGAAATAAAATCCAGATGGACTATCGAAAAAATTGACGGTGAATGGGTGGTTACAGATATACTTGAACACCCGTGATAATATAAATTTTGAAAGGAAGATTTACTATGAAAGAAATCGCACTTAACGAACTCAGCTTCAACCCTTGGGACAAAATCGGCAAGGAATGGTTCCTGCTGACAAGCGGCGACGAAAACGGTTTTAACACTATGACAGCCTCCTGGGGCTTCACAGGCTTCATGTGGAGAAAACCCCTTTTCACAGCTGTTGTACGTCCTACTCGCTACACATACGAATTTATGGAAAAGAACGACCTTTTCACCGTCAGCTTCTTTGACGAGAAGTTCCGTCCTGCGCTGACTTTCTGCGGCTCATATTCGGGACGTGACGTTGACAAGGCACAGAAAACAGGTCTTGACCCGCTTTTCATTGACGGCACAACTGCTTTTGAGCAGGCTGAAATGGTGCTTGTCTGCAAGAAGATTTACGCACAGGATATGGACGTTAACTGCCTTGCTGATGAGGTCAAGCCAATCAACGGCAACGACCCTATCCATAAGCAGTACATTGGCGAAATACTTAAGGTTTATGTTAAGGACTAATTTCCTGTTGCCTTTCATAAAATATGCTTGACAAGCCTTTTGAACTATGGTATAATTCCATTACATTCCTTTGAGGGAGTAGTCAGCCGCGATTTGCGGCAGTACAATCGACATATTGGTGCATTGTAATCTTATAGGTTGTACCCGGTTTTACTTTAAATGACGAGACTCACAGGCGGCAGGCGGTTTGTCTGCTGCTTGTGAGTTTTTTATTTTATGAAAGGTTGGTTAAAATGGGATTTCTTGAAATTTTCTTAATAGGAATAGGACTCTCCGCAGACGCTTTTTCCGTAGCCGTCTGCAAGGGTCTGAATATGCGTAAGCTTAATCTTAAACACGGCTACATAATCGCACTTTTCTTCGGCGGTTTTCAGGCAATAATGCCTCTTATCGGTTATCTTCTCGGCACGAATTTTGCCGACTGCATTGAAGCCTTTGACCACTGGATTGCCTTTGTGCTTCTCGGATTTATCGGCGGAAAAATGGCAATCGAGGCTATCCGTGACAAGGACGATGACGAAGCCGAAAAGACGGACGTGCTGAAAATCGGCGAGCTTACCGTTATGGCAATTGCCACAAGCATTGACGCCCTTGCTGTCGGTATTACCTTTGCATTTTTAAAGGTAAACATTCTTCTCTCGGTGCTTCTTATCGGTGTAACAACCTTTGCGCTGTCCCTTGCAGGCGTGCTTATCGGGAACAAATTCGGTGCAAAATACAAGAGCAAGGCTGAACTTGCAGGGGGAATAATTCTTGTTCTGATTGGTGTGAAGATTTTGCTGGAGCATTTAGGCATTATCACATTTTAAAGGACTGGTAAAATTGAATAAACTTAGTACAAACTCACCATTTATCAAGTATTTGATTGCTCTGCTGCTTTTCGGCTCAAACGGAATTGTGGCAAGCTTCATCACACTCACAAGCTACGAAATTGTACTTCTCCGCACATTTATCGGCAGTATTTTCCTCTTGGCAATATTTTTCATCACAGGCAACAAACTTACCTTTTTCAAGCATAAAAAGCAGTTTGCTTTCCTTGCGGTTTCGGGTGTTGCAATGGGTACAAGCTGGATGTTTCTCTATGAAGCGTATCACCAAATCGGCGTAAGCATTGCTTCCCTGCTTTACTACTGCGGACCTGTTATTGTTATGGCACTTTCCCCATTGATTTTCAAGGAAAAGCTTACCGCTGTAAAAATCATCGGCTTCATTGCCGTACTGGGAGGAATTTTCCTTGTCAACGGCAATTCCTTCGGAAGCGGCGGAAACGGCTTCGGAATTTTCTGCGGACTTATGTCGGCGGTGATGTATTCATTTATGGTAATTTTCAACAAGAAAGCAAAGGACATCACAGGGCTTGAAAACTCCGCATTGCAGCTTTTCATCAGCTTCCTTACCGTTGCGGTTTTCGTTGGAATAAAGCAGGGCTTTGCAATAGCCGTGCCCTCAAACGAATGGATACCCATTCTCATTCTCGGACTTGTCAACACGGGTACAGGCTGTTACTTCTACTTTTCGTCAATCGGAAAGCTTAACGTGCAGACAGTAGCTGTATGCGGCTATCTTGAACCACTTTCCGCAGTTGTTTTCTCGGTAATTTTCCTGCGTGAAGCAATGCTTCCTATGCAGATTGCAGGGGCGGTGTTGATTATAGGCGGCGCGATTTTTGCCGAACTTATGGGGAAAAGGCAGGTTGACACAATAACATAGGAGGACGTAAAATGAAAATCAAAAAAGCCATAATAATCATACCACTAATTGCATTGCTGCTTATCGTCATAACGCTGCTTCTGCTATCTCATCAGACTTGCTACAAGTACAACGACTGGTGGGTTATCAGCAAATCTATGTCGGAAATTGAGGAGCGTTACGGCGAGTTTGACATTGAGCTTGGAAGCAGAAAAGGCTACTTCATTTACACTGATAACAGTTGGGTAATGCCCGACCATCTTGACCATTATTACTACATAAAATTTGACGAAAACGGCATTGCAACGGAAGTATCAGACGGCGTTCAGCCGGGTGGATAATAAAATCAAGGGAGCAAAAATATGACTGATTTAATCTTTATAATTGTTGGTGCACTTATTATTATCGGGGCGCTCCACAGCATTTACACGCTGATACGCGGCAGGTTTATAAAATACAAACCTCTTGACCCCGAAATATGGGAAAGGACAACCGCTCGTATTACAGGTAAAACAAGCTACAGCAAAAGAGTTGTGCCCGCCTACAAGGCAGGAAAAACCGCTGAAGATATGATTGTTCATGTAAGCGTTGCTGAGTTTGAGGTTGACGGTAAAACCTATTCGGTAGAGGTTGACGAAGTTGACAGAAGCACTATTGAGCTTTATTACAATAAGAAAAATCCTCAGAATACCACTACCGAGGAGAAACACAAGCAGGAATATCTTACCATAAAACACAGAAGCACCGCTCCCGGTGCCGTTGTCGGAACAGTTATCGCAATTATTGCACTGCTTGCAATAGGCTGGGTGCTTATTTCCAGCGGAATATCCGAACTTATGAAATGAAAAGGAAGCCAAAACTATGACCTTAAAAGAATTACACGAAATGACCGACAATATGCTTGCTGTGGCTGGTGTGGAGGACCACCGCTTCGACACGGACTGTCTTTTTCAGGACATTCTCCGTGCTGACAAGCTTACGCTTATGCTTCACGGCGGAGATGAAGTCCCCGAGGCTGATGCTGACAAGCTTATGGCGGCGACGGAAAAACGCTGTATCGGAATTCCACTTCAGTATATTCTCGGCACCTGGGAATTTTTCGGCAGGACTTTCCACGTCGGCGAGGGCGTGCTGATACCACGTCCTGACACCGAGGTGCTTGTTGAGGAAGTTGTGAAGCACTTTATGAATAATGGCAACGCTTCTCCCGAAATCTGTGACTTGTGCAGCGGTACGGGCTGTATTGCCATAACGCTTAAAAAGGAAATTCCGCAGGCTACGGTGCATGCTGTTGAGCTTTCCTCGGACGCTATGCCCTACCTTGTAAAAAATATCCGCCTTAATGGAGCGGACGTGAAAATAATAAAGGGCGACATCACCGACGGACGTTTGCTGGACAACTTCCGTGACCCTGAGGACGAGATGGAGCACCACAAAATCGACTGCATCGTGTCAAATCCGCCGTACCTTACCGACAAGGAAATGACCGAGCTTTCCAAGGAGGTAAAACGTGAGCCTGAGCTTGCCCTGAGGGGCGGTGCAGACGGACTGAAATTCTACCGTATCATTGCCTGTCTGTGGAAAGAAATACTCCGCGAGGGCGGTCTGCTTGCCTTTGAGATAGGCTGGGAGCAGGGTGAGGCTGTAAAGGAAATCCTTGAACGCAGCGGATTTACAGATGTGAAAATCACAAAGGACTACGCAGGAAACGACAGAGTTGTAACAGGTATAAAATTATAAATCAGTACGGCATTGCAGCAGTCTGTTGAGGAGCTTGCGAAAGCTTTTCCCGACAGACTGCCGTAAAACCGTGCTGTTTTTTTAAGCTGTTTTTAACTTGACTAACCGTCATGATATTGCTATAATTTTGATATACAAAACAAAAGGAATGATATTTCCATGAAATATAAATGCCTGCTTGCGCTGTCCATTTCCGCCCTGCTTCTTGCAGGCTGTACAAAACCTGCTCCGAATGGAGATGCTGCAGAAACCGAAACTTCGGCTACTGAAACTTCGGTTGCCACAGCTGAAACTACAACCGCAGTAACGGTGGAAACGACTTCCGAAACGGAGGTATCCTGCGTTACAGAAGCTCCCTCTGTTACTGAAATTACAACAGAAACAACCGCACAGGAACAACCCGACCCTATCTCCGAAAAAATATGGAACTTCCTCTCCACTTACGAAAGCAAATACACCACCGACAAATACTTCC
The DNA here is from genome assembly GCA_045606725.1 of Oscillospiraceae bacterium. Taxonomy (GTDB): domain Bacteria; phylum Bacillota; class Clostridia; order Oscillospirales; family Ruminococcaceae; genus RGIG8773. The sequence goes on from JAZUSM010000112.1 coordinate 8,915, forward strand.
TTTTCGACTTCAACGGCGACAACTTCCCCGAGGTTGCTTATATCGGCTGGGATATGCTTACTCCCTACATGAACGTTTACGACCTGAGCGGAAGCGAACCTGCTTTCCTCGGCGGAACAGTTCAGGGACTCAGCCCCTATTCCGATGACGAGGAATGTATCGGACTTTACCGCAACGAAAAGGGAGAATACTTCTACCACTCCCTTGAACATTATGTAATGCCGAACTACAAGCTCAATGGTTCAAGCTTTGATTATTACTGCTTCAACAGGCACATAATCCCCGTTGATTTTGACAGCCACACCGTTGAATTCAGCTTTGAGGGAACAGACTGGAAAGGCTTCAACAACGAAGCTGACGCTGAAAAATACAAGGAGCGTGTTTTCAAGGAACTTGAACAGCTTACGCTTGTCACGGAGCTGAAAACGTCCTATATGGCTGAGGACAGGAAAGATGAAGAAGCATTTCGTGCAATGCTTGACGAATTTACGGAAATAAATTAAGCAACCCAAAATTTTATATAAGGAGAATATGAGATGAAAATCAAAAAGCTTTGCGGAGCAATCCTCTCCGCAGTTATGACAGCAAGCTTTCTGACAGCCTGCGGAAATTCCGCTGAAAATGACACCGTCGAAACAACAGAAACCACCACCGAAGCAGTTGTTGAAACCGCCTCCGCAAAGGTTACTGTTGACGGGACAAAATTCATTGTTGACGGAAAGGAACTCATCATCAACGGTGTAAACACCCCCTGGCAGAACTGGAACGAATTCGGCTCGGACGCTTTCCAGCCTGATTTCTGGGACAGCCACTTTGCCGACCTGCACTCAATCGGCGTAAATGCTGTACGTGTGTGGGTAAACTGCGACTCGATGGTTTCCATCAAACTCAAACCCTCTGGACAGGTTCGCGAGGTTGTGGAAAAGCACTGGACAGACGTTGACAAGCTGTTCGAAATTGCCGAAAAGCATCAGATTTACCTTATGCCGACCCTGCTTTCCTTTGACCACTGCAAGAACGGTCAGTACACCGACAGATGGCGCAGTGTAATAACCGACGATACCGCTATGCAGACCTACATTGACAGCTATTTGAAGCCTTTCGCTGAACGATACGGCTCAAATCCTTACCTGCTTGGCATCGACCTTATGAACGAGCCTGACTGGGTAATTGAAAATGCAGAGTGCGGCAAGCTGCCTAAGGAGAACCTTTCCAAGTTCTTTGCAAAGTGCACTGCCGCAATTCACGAAACAAACCCTGACGCACTTGTTACCGTCGGCATGGGTATGGTGAAATACAACTCTGACAACGAAAAATATCTCGGCAACATTGTTTCCGACGAGATTATGAAATCCTGCGCAGGGGACAATGCCTGCCTTGACTTCTACTCCGTCCACTATTATGACTGGATGAGAAGCTATATGGGCTGTCCATTTGATATGTCCCCTACCGACTTCGGTCTTGACGGTACAAAGCCTGCATTTCTCGGCGAATTCGGTCTTGGTGCAGACCAGACTTATGAGTACGCTTACGAAAACACCCTTGCAAACGGCTGGAACGGCTCAATGATGTGGTGCTCCAACAACGGCGCAGAACACGCTGACGTGTGGGCTGACCTTGAAGTTGCAACAAAGAAGATTGAGTCCCTCTACCCCGACAAGGTTTACCCTCTCGGCAAAAACTGATGACTTTTGTTTTAAAACAGCAAATCCCGTACACTTTAAGGGTAGTAGCCGTAAAGAAGTAAATCCAGAGAAGAATGTAATCTTCTCTGGATTTTATTTATATTCAGTTAGACAAATTGGAATTTGTCATTATATTCGATAATAGCTGATTTCGCATGTGCCATCTTCATAAAACATTTCAATCTCATATTGAAGCCTGCCATTTTGGTATATTTTGTCAAACATTGCTTTTAGGCAATCTGTTTGACCTTTTACAGTTTCCCAACCGTCATCAGGTAAGGGGATACGCACATTGTAACCTTCGATATCTCCATCTTTTAACCCAATAGCATAAAACAAGGTGTTCCCTTGCCACGCATATCCCAAACCTTGTAAGTTTTCTAAACCATACACGCTAGCTATCTCGTCCCAAAATTGGCCGATGGTATCATATTGCTGCTCATCTGTTAAATCAAAGACCCTTGATATGCCATTGAATACCATAATTTTACCTCCTCTACTATCTGCCAAATTCTAATTTGTTTAACTGTTCGACATATTGGAATTGTATTACAAGTTATCCTGCAACCATTGCTCAACTATCGGTCCATCTTCCTCTGCCATAAAAGGATGTTCACTATTTTCCGATAATGTTAGTGCACAGTTAAAGTTATGGACAAAATCTTTCACAATTTCCAATGACTGCAAAGTATCTCTCCCCGCAAAAAGAATATGGGTTTCAATGTTCCATTTTTGCACCGGATGCTCTTTCACATACTGGTAATAATTCCAGGTCATAATATCAATAGGCGTCTCAATCTCCTTTTCTCTTACGAGGCGTTCTTCTGATATCTCAAACCATACCATCATCTGTTTAATCAAATACTCCATATCCAAGATGGGAGATTGAAAAAGACATTTCTTTATTTTGCGTGTATTATAAGCATTTAAGCAAAAGTATGCACCTAAACTGCATGCGTACAGTGATACTTCTTTCCAGTTAGCAAACACATAATCCCCTATTACCGTAAGGTCATGTATTCCATTCCATATATCACATCGTTTATCCTCATTTTTCCGCTCCCCATGCTCAGGCAAATCAAAACTTATTGTCTGATATCCTCTTTGCTCTGCTATATTTGCAACTTCTTCAGCAGATTCCTTGGAAGACATTTTTCCGTGTACACATAAATACACTTTATCTGATTTTTCTCCCCACACAATCGCAGGGATATGATTAATTTCTGTTCTAATTTTCTTCATGAATTTCCTTATCAATCGTCCACACTAAGTTATATCGTGTGACACCATTACTCGCCAATGTCTGATTATATAATTCGCATCCATAATGTTGATATATCTGTGCATATTGCTCCATATCCGTATCAAACAGTAATAGCGCGCGCTCTTCTTTGGCATATTTCTTTGCAGCTTCTACTAAATACCTTGTATAGCCTTTTCCCTGATATTCTTTATCAACGCAA
>JAZUSM010000113.1:0-96836 GCA_045606725.1 Oscillospiraceae bacterium
GCTAGACGTGATAAGAGACGTTCAGCTGTTTGGAAGCTGGATACACCTGCGTTCTCAAGATGCACAAACTGCGGAGCGCTGACTGCTCCTCACAAGGTTTGCAAGAATTGCGGATTCTATAAGGGTGTTGAAGTAATTAAGAAGGAAGTTTAATCTTACTTCAAAGGGATAGAGGAGGAGTAATCTTCCTCTATTTTTTTTAAAATCAGCAAGTAAAGGATGTTAAATATGGCTGTTGAAATTAAGTCTGTTATACATAATTCACCTGTAAGTAAATCAGATATAAAAGCAGGTGATACACTTGTTTCAATTAATGGACATGAAATTAATGATGTATTGGACTATATGTATTATGCAGCTGAAATTCATACTGATTTAGTCATAAAGCGCAATAATGAAAAAAATAAATTTTCAATTATAAAAAGCGAATATGACGATTTAGGTCTTGAATTTGAAACATTTCTTATGGATAAAAAGCAGAGTTGTCAGAATAAATGTATTTTCTGTTTCATTGATCAGATGCCACCCAATATGCGAGAAACACTGTATTTCAAAGATGATGATGCAAGATTATCATTTTTACAAGGTAATTATGTAACACTAACCAATCTTACTCAAAAAGATATTGACAGAATTATAAAAATGAAACTTAGCATAAATGTATCTGTCCATACTACCAATCCTGAACTTCGGTGTATGATGATGAATAACCGATTTGCAGGAGAAAAACTTGACTATCTAAAGCAATTTGCCAATGCAGGTATATCAATGAATTGTCAGATTGTTCTTTGTCCTGACGTAAATGATGGAAAGGAACTTGTACGTACACTTACAGATTTGGGAAATCTTATGCCTAATATTCAGAGTGTAGCTGTAGTGCCTGTTGGACTTACAAAATATCGCGAAAACTTATATCCTCTAAAGCTTTTCGATAAAAAAACAGCAAATGAAACTCTTGACATAATAGAGAGATTCCAAGCTGATTTTCTTAATAAATATGGTACAAGACTTGTTTTTCCAGCTGATGAACTCTATATTACAGCTGAAAGAGAATTACCACTCGAGGAAGAATATGAGGATTACTGTCAATTTGAAAATGGTGTTGGAATGACACGTTCGCTTATAGAAGAATTTAACAGTGCTTTTGAAAATGCAGAAAATGAAAAGATTAAAACAATCAATACGTCTATAGCAACAGGAGCACTTTCATATAAATATATTAAAGACCTTATTGAAAAAGCTGAAAAAAAGTGGCATAATATAAATTGTAAAGTATATAAAATTCGTAATGACTTTTTTGGTGAAACAATTACCGTGACAGGTCTTCTTACAGGACGTGATCTGATTGCACAGCTCAAAGGTAAGCCATTGGGTGATGCTCTTCTTCTTTCTTCAGCGATGATAAAAAAAGATAGCGATTTGTTTCTTGACGATTATACAATATCTGATGTGGAACAAGCATTGAATGTAAAAATAAAGGTAATTGAAAGTGATGGCTATTCACTTTTTGACGCAGTAACAGGAAATTAAAAAGGAGATGATAATATGGCTTTACCGGTTGTAGCGGTAGTTGGAAGACCTAATGTAGGTAAATCTACACTTTTTAACAAGCTTGTTGGAAAAAGACTTTCAATTGTAGAAGATACTCCTGGTGTAACCCGTGACCGTATTTATTCGGAATGTGAATGGAGAAACAAAAAGTTTATGGTGGTTGATACAGGTGGTATCGAACCCCAGAGTGATGATATTATTCTTTCACAGATGAGAAGGCAGGCAGAACTTGCTATACAGCGTGCAGATGTAATTGTTTTTATTACAGATATGAAAACAGGAGTAACAGCTGACGACTATGATGTATCCAGAATGCTTCGAAAAAGTGGTAAACCAATAGTTCTTTGTGTAAACAAATGTGACTCTATAGGTGAACCGCCTGCTGAGTTTTATGAATTCTATAGTCTCGGTCTTGGTGATCCTATTGCAATTTCAGCTGCACACGGACATGGTTCAGGTGATATGCTTGACGAAATATTCAAGTATTTCCCTGAAAATGATGAGGAAGAATACGATGAAGAATATGTTAAGGTTGCCGTTATCGGTAAGCCTAACGTAGGTAAATCATCACTTATCAACCGTATTGCAGGCGAAGAACGTGTTATCGTATCCGATATTGCAGGTACAACAAGAGATGCAACTGATACAATTATTGAAAATGAACATGGTAAATATGTATTCATTGATACAGCAGGAATTCGCCGTAAATCCAAAGTCCTTGAAAAAATAGAACATTACAGTGTTCTCCGTGCGTATATGGCAGTTGACCGTTCAGATGTATGCGTAATCCTTATCGACGCTTCTGTAGGCTTTACAGAACAGGATTCAAAGGTTGCAGGCTATGCACACGAACAGGGTAAAGCTTGTATTGTTGCAATCAATAAATGGGACGCAATTGAAAAAACAACCAATACAATGGACGAGTTCAAGAATAAGCTGAAAGAAGATTTCAGTTTTATGTCTTATGTTCCATTCATCTTCATTTCTGCAAAAACAGGACAGCGTGTAGAAAAGCTTTTTGATATGATTAATAATGTCAATCGTCAAAACAGTATGCGTGTTACAACAGGAATGCTTAATGATGTGCTTTCCTATGCAACAACCCGTGTACAACCACCATCTGACAAGGGTAAGCGCCTTAAGATTTATTACATGACACAGCCTTCCACAAAGCCTCCGACGTTTGTGGTCTTTGTCAATCGTGCGGATTTGTTCCATTTCTCATATCAGCGTTATCTTGAAAATCAAATTCGTCAGACATTCGGACTTGAAGGTACACCTGTACGCTTTATAATCCGTGAACGTGGCAAAAATGATGATAAATAAGGGGAAATATAAATGTTAAACTTAATTATTGCTGGAATAATTTCAGTAGTTGTTTCATATCTGCTTGGAAGCTGCAACTCCTCAATTATAACTGTACGTCTTTTGAAAAACGAAGATATAAGAGAACACGGCAGCAAAAATGCAGGTCTTACAAATACACTTCGCTGTTATGGAAAAATTCCTGCGCTTATCACACTTATAGGTGACCTTGCAAAGGGAATAATTGCTGTACTGATTTCTCGTTTGATTTTTACGCTTATCGTTGGCGCCGATAATTTTGATTTGCAAACTATCGGTTACATATCAGGTATTGCTGCAATTATTGGTCATATTTTTCCTATTTACTATGGATTTAAAGGCGGTAAGGGCGTTCTTGTTTCATCATCAATTCTTATCGTTATTGACCCTTTAACATTTGCAATAATTATTCCTTTCTTTTTAATTATATCTTTCATTACACGATATGTATCAGTCGGTTCAATTTCAGCAGCAATATTTTATCCTATACTTACATTTGTCCTGCACTATTTTGTAGAGAATATTCCTCTTAACCTTTGCATTGTTCACACTTGCCTTGTTGCAGTAACAGGTATATTGTTAATTTATATGCACCGTGAAAATATTAAGCGTCTTAGAAACGGCACTGAAAATAAATTCGGTAAAAAAAAGGAGAATAAGAATGGCTAAGTTTACTATTTTGGGCATGGGAGGATTTGGACTTGCTCTTGCTGTAATGTTGAATAATTTTGGACATGATGTAACAGTTTGGTCAGCATTCAAGCAAGAAATAGATGACATCCGTCGTGATGGTGAAAATAAGCAAAAGCTCCCAGGAATAAAAATCAGTGAAGAAATTAATCTCACAGATGATTTAAACGCTGTAAGCAATTCCGAAATAGTTATTTTTGGTGTACCAACAAAATTTGTAAGAAAAGTTGCAAAACAAATATCTGCATATCTTTCTCCAGAAACTATAATTGTCAATACCAGTAAAGGACTTGAGGAAGAAAGCCTTAAAAGAATGAGTGAGGTTATTGAAGAAGAATTACCTAAAAATCCAATAGTAGTTCTAACAGGTCCTTCACATGCTGAAGAGGTTGCTCTTGGTATACCTACAACTGTAGTAGTTGCTTCAAAAAACATGCAGTATGCCGACTATATACAAAGTATAATGTCAAATAATACTTTCCGTATTTATATCAATGACGATGTAATTGGTTGCGAACTTGGTGGATCATTCAAAAATATCATTGCACTTTGTGCAGGAATATGTGACGGTATGGGACTTGGAGATAATACAAAAGCTGCACTTATGACGCGAGGAATAACTGAAATAGCACGCCTCGGTGTTGCTCTTGGCGCAAAAGACGAAACTTTTGCAGGGCTTACAGGTATAGGTGACTTAATTGTAACCTGTACCAGTATGCATAGCCGAAATCGACGTGCAGGTATTCTCATAGGACAGGGTGTTTCTCCTGTTGAAGCAGTTGAGCGTATAGGCACTGTAGAAGGCTATATATGCACCAAAACAGCTTATGCACTTGCTCAAAAGGTTGGGATAGATATGCCTATAACAGAACAGTGTAACAATGTTTTATTCAATGGTCTTAAAGTAAAAAATGCTTTAAGTAATCTTATGGGAAGACCTAAACGACACGAAACTGAAACAATCTGGGTTGATTAAAATACAGCTCCTGTAACCATACAGGAGCTGTATTATTAAATTCTGGAATATAACCAAATTACTTGACAAATCTTCTGTATTATTATAGAATTAATAAAAGAAAAAAATAAGGAGAAACAATTGTGAAAAACGTAGTGAAAAGAATATTCAGTATTATATTTTCAATATTTATTATTACATCATTGATAAACATTTCAATATATGCTGAACAATCTGAGGAAAAAGCAGACATTATAGTCACAGATGTGACAGATAACGACAAACAGCGTATTGATGATGCTGTCGCAGGAAAAAATAATAAAGATAACAGAGAAGTCAAAATTCCTGCTAAAAATATACGTTTGAAAACACCACAAAAAAATAAAATTGTTATCGGTGATACATTTCAAATCAAATTTTCATTTAGTCCATTAAAATCAGATGACTATGTTGAATACATAAACCTTAATAAAAAAGTAGTTTCTGTTGATGAAAACGGTCTGGTAAAGGCTATCGGATACGGTACGGCTCAAATCCAAATCAAAGCTACAAGTCGAATGAAACGTAATATATATTTCACTGTTACAGATGCTAACGGTAATGTCCAAACAGAATTGGTTAAGGGTACTGCTACAGGTATTGATTTTGTAGATAAATATGCAATGATAAGAAAAGGTAAAACATTCCAGATAGAACCTATTTTTTACCCGCTTGGAATATATGATAATGTTACGTATACATCATCTGATACAACAATCGCTACAGTTTCGGATGCAGGTACAATAACTGCCAGAAAACCAGGCTCTGCAATTATTACAGTAACAACCGATGACGGAATATCTGCAGATATAGAAGTTACAATATATAATTCATTTTTTCAAGGAATAGATGTTTCAAAATGGCAAGGAGATATCGATTGGAAGAAAGTTGCAAATGATAATATTGATTTTGCAATGATAAGAAGTTCATATGGATTCGAAGATACCGACCCTAAACTTAAAGCAAATGTAAATGGATGTAAAAAATACAATATAGATTATGGCTTCTATCACTATACATATGCTAAAAATGTTTCGGAGGCTAAAAAAGAAGCAAAATACTTTTTAAAAACAATAAGAAATTATAGTCCTGATTATCCATTGGTACTTGATATAGAAGAAAACTTCTATAAAAAAATGAGCAGAAAAAAAGTAACTGATATTGTTGTTACCTTTATGGAAGAACTTGAAGATGCCGGTTATTATGCAATGATATACTGTTCTCCATCATTTATTAATGAATGTCTTGATATGTCAAGAATAAAGGATTATGATATATGGATTGCTTGCTGGGGCGATAATGAGAAACTCAACACCTACTATGACGGGCATTATGGAATGTGGCAGTATACGGATGAAGGTTCTGTCGCAGGAATTAAAGGTGATGTAGATTTGGACTATGCCTATAAGGATTATGCTGATATTATTGACAGATATGGCTTGAATAAATAAAAAGAGAAGGTACATAAGAAATTTTCTTATGTACCTTCAAATTAAAGGGTATCTTACGATACCCTTTTAATTTTTTATATAATACTAAGCAGTACACCTGCTGCAACAGCAGAACCGATAACACCCGCAACATTTGGACCCATAGCATGCATGAGAAGGAAGTTTGTAGGCTTTTCCTGAGCACCAACCTTCTGAGAAACACGAGCTGCCATAGGAACAGCAGATACACCTGCAGAACCAATGAGTGGGTTAACCTTACCCTTTGTAACAATATACATAAGCTTACCAAAGAGTACACCACAAGCTGTACCGATAGAAAATGCAATAACACCAAGAACAATAACCTTTGCAAAAGAAGAGTTAAGGATATATTCTGCCTTAGTTGTAGCACCAACAGATACACCAAGGAAAATAGTAACAATGTTCATAAGTGCATTCTGAGCTGTATCAACAAGACGCTGACATACGCCGCTTTCCTTGAGAAGGTTACCAAGCATGAGCATACCAACCAGTGGAGCAGCAGAAGGAACAAGCAGAGATACAACGATTGTAACAATAATAGGGAAAAGAATCTTTTCTGTCTGTGAAACAGTTCTGAGCTGTTCCATAACAACGCCACGTTCCTTCTTTGTTGTAAGAGCCTTCATAATAGGAGGCTGAATAATTGGAACAAGCGCCATGTAAGTATAAGCAGCAAGAGCAATAGTACCTGTATTGATAGAATCAGTAGGTTTCAGGAGCTTACTTGATACATAAATAGCAGTAGGGCCATCAGCACCACCGATGATTGCGATAGAACCACATTCTGTAGGTGACATGCCAAGAACAGCTGCACCAATAAATGTAAAGAAGATACCTGCCTGAGCAGCTGCACCGAGAAGGAAACTCTTGGGGTTAGCAATAAGAGCAGAAAAGTCTGTCATACAACCGATTCCAAGGAAAATAAGCGGCGGATAAAGTTGCAGCTTAACACCAAGGTATAGTAAGTCGAGAAGACCACCATTTGTAAGAACGTTAACTACATCAATATGACCATTTGCATCAATTACAAAGTATTCAGGATGATACAACTCTGCACCTGGAAGATTTGTAAGAAGCATACCGAATGAAATTGGAAGAAGAAGCAAAGGCTCAAAATTCTTTGCAATCGCAAGATACATAAAAACAAAAGAAATCAAAATCATAATAATTTCTTTTATTCCAATGTTCATAAATCCACTGTCATTGGCAAGACCGACAATGGCGTCTTTAAAAACATCAAACATCTGGACAATTCCTTTCTATACTGAAATAATACCGAACTGTTAGAATGGGGAGGTTGATTCATTAAGGCCTGCCATAGCCCATGCACTTCTTGAAGTACGAGCATTATTTGCAGCTTTAATTGATTTGATTTTATATGTCGTATTGTCAGCAATTCCCATCATTGCAACTGCAGCGGCAATTGCGGCAACAACTTCAGTGTCGTCAGATACAGCAGCAAATCCGTTATCAACAGAAGCTACGCCCGCATCTTTTGATGGGGACTCAACAGTTTGGTTTTTTTTTGACTTGTCAATAGCTGAAAAGATCTTACCAACGATGCTTATGAATGCAATAAGTAAAATCAGACCAAGAAATACAACTACAAGACCTGTAATTACAACTGCCCACACATATGACATTTCCATTTGCATTTCCATAGAAAAACCTCCTTTAATCAATATCTAATTTATTATACCTTATTTTGAGAAATTATGCAAGATGTTTTTGTATAATTTTATCATATTTTAATATTTTTTTCTGAGTCTTATCCTTCAAAAAATGTATTCAATGTTTTTTAATTTTTTTTTTACAATGATTAGGTTTCATAAATTTTCTCAATAATATATATTAAATTTATATGTTTTGAAAGGAAGTAAAAAATGAAACCATTCTTCGAATTAATTGAAACTGTTGCAGAAAAAATAATTTATTTTCTACCGACATTATTCTGGGCAATTATAATTTTCATTGTCGGAACTATACTAAATAAAATTATAATGAACCTTTTTTCAAAAGGTGTAGAAAAATCCAAACTTGACAGAACAGTACACAAGTTTCTTGCATCTGTAATAAAAATATTAATTACTGCACTCACCTTAATAATTGCATTGACTGTTCTTGGAATACCTATGACATCCATTATTACTGTCCTCGGTACAGCAGGTGTAGCGGTTGGTCTTGCCCTCAAAGATAGTCTTTCAAATGTTGCAGGTGGTGTAATTCTTCTCATTAACCGTACAATCAAGGTTGGAGATTATATTAAAATTGACTCATACGAGGGAACTGTTGATGAGATTTCAATTCTCTACACAAAGATAACTACTGTAGATAACAAAGACATTTTCTTTCCGAATGGATTAATTGCAACATCGCCATTTATCAACTTCAGCAGCGAAGGAAAGCGAAGAATTGACCAAATTTTCAGTATTTCCTATGATAACGACTATAAAAAAGCAATTGAAGCAATAAAAAGTGTAATTAATGAAAATAAGCTTGTTCTTAAAAATGAAGAAATATTTATTCGTTTGAGTGAACTTGCCTCTAGTTCTCTTGATATAAAAGTAAGAGTATGGGTAAACAATTCTGATTACTGGACGGTGTATTATGATTTACTTGAACATATCAAAGATAAATTTGATGAAGAGAAAATATCTATACCATACAATCAACTTGATGTTCATGTTATCGATAATAAATAAACCAAACGGACTGTTGTATAACAGTCCGTTACATTTATATATCAAGAAGTGCCGCCATATCGTAAATTCCAGCCGATTGTCCAGCAAGAAATACAGCTGCATTTACTGCACCAACTGCAAAAACTTCCTTTGAAGCGGCAGAGTGGGAGAGTGTGATAACCTCATCACGACCTGCAAAAATTACATCGTGTTCACCAACAATTGTGCCACCTCTGATCGCGTGCATACCGATTTCATTCTTTTCACGCTTTTTACGCTGAGAATGTCTGTCATAAACATACTGATACTTGTTATCAAGTGTTTCGTTAATTGCGTTTGCAAGCATAATAGCGGTACCACTCGGAGCGTCAATTTTCTGATTATGGTGTTTTTCAAGAATTTCAATATCAAACTGACCACCAAGAACATTTGCAGCAGCCTTTGCAAGCTTGCAAAGTAAATTTATCCCAAGTGACATATTGAATGTAAAGAATACAGGAATTTGTTCAGATGCCTTCTTGATTTTTGCAATCTGTTCATCATCATAACCTGTTGTTGCAAAAACAATCGGTGTACCTGTAGAAAGGCAATATTCAAGTAAATCATCAAGTGCAGAAGGGTGAGAGAAGTCAATTATTACATCAGGCTTTTCTGTAAGCTCCTTTGGTTCGTAATAAATAGGGAAGTTGTCATTTGACTTAGTATTATGATCAATACCTGAAATGATTTCACAATCAGAGCGTTCGCTGATAATAGATTCAATAACCTTACCCATTTTTCCATTAGCACCTGTAAGTGTAACCTTAACCATTTTTATCATTCCTTTCAATATTTATAAATATGGCAGTGTAAAGATATATACCTATACACTGCCGTATGTTATTACTTGATTAATCCAACGTTCTTCATAGAAGCAGCAAGCTTATCAATCTTGCTCTGCTCCATCTTGAGGAGAGGAAGTCTGCATTCACCAGCATTGAAGCCCATAAGATTCATAGCTTCCTTTACAGGAATAGGATTAACATCAATAAACAAATTATTTGCAAGATCAAGGTACTTAATCTGCATCTTAGCAGCTTCAAGAACATTATTATCAAGGCAAAGCTTAGTCATTTCATGTGTTTCCTTTGGAAGAACATTTGAAAGAACACTGATTACACCCTTACCTCCAAGAGCCATAATAGGAACAATCTGGTCATCATTTCCACTGTATACATCAAGATCATCACCGCAAGCCTCAATAATCTGAGCAATTGTGGAAAGATTTCCGCTTGCTTCCTTTGTTGCAACAATATTCTTGTGCTTTGAAAGCGTAACATATGTATCAAGAGCAATGTTTGTACCTGTTCTTGAAGGAACATTATAAAGAATAATCGGAACATTTACACTATCAGCAATAGCTGTAAAGTGAGCAACCAGACCACGCTGTGAAGTCTTGTTGTAATAAGGCGTAACAACAAGAAGTGCATCTGCACCAAGTTCTTCAGCATGTTTAGAAAGTGCAACAGCATACTTCGTATCGTTGCTTCCTGTACCTGCAATAACAGGAACGCGCTTGTTTACACGTTCAACACAATAACGGATAGCTTCAACATGTTCTTCATCTGTCATTGTAGCAGATTCGCCTGTAGTACCGCAAACGATAATTGCATCTGTACCATTTTCAATCTGAAAATCAATTATTCTGCCAAATTCATCCCAGTTGATAGATCCATTGGCATTCATCGGAGTAATAATAGCAACTCCGGCACCGGTAAAAACTGTATTTTTCATAAATATTACTCCTTAAAAGAATAGTAGGAAATATATTTCAATTAGTCAAAGTAACCCTTTGCAGCAAGAAGCTCAGCCATAAGTACAGCACCGCCTGCAGCACCACGAAGTGTGTTATGTGAAAGACATACAAACTTATAATCATACTGTGTATCTTCACGGAGGCGGCCAATGGAAACAGCCATACCATTTTCAAGATTTCTGTCAAGCTTAGCCTGTGGACGATTATCTTCTTCAAAGTAATTAAGGAACTGCTTTGGAGCAGATGGAAGTTCAAGTTCCTGCGGAACACCGCTGAAGTTCTTCCAAGCTTCAAGCATCTGTTCCTTAGTTGGCTTCTTTTCAAAGGAAGCAAATACAGCAGCTGTATGACCATCGGAAACAGGTACACGGAGACACTGTGCTGTGATAGAAGGAGTTGTAGCATTTACAATCTTATCGCCTTCAATCTTACCCCAGATCTTGAGTGGTTCCTGCTCGGACTTTTCTTCTTCGCCTCCGATGAAAGGAATGATATTATCAACAATTTCAGGCATTGTTTCAAAAGTCTTACCTGCACCACTGATAGCCTGATATGTACAAACGAGAGCCTTTGTTACGCCGAATTCAGCCATAAGTGGGTGAAGTGCAGGAACATAGCTCTGGAGAGAACAGTTGGACTTAACAGCAATAAAGCCGCGCTTTGTGCCAAGACGCTCACGCTGAGCCTTGATGATTTCAATGTGGTCAGGGTTAATTTCAGGAACTACCATCGGAACGTCAGGTGTACCACGGTGAGCAGAGTTGTTGGAAACAACAGGGCACTCAGCCTTAGCATACATTTCTTCAAGAGCCTTGATTTCGTCCTTCTTCATATCAACAGCACAGAAAACAAAATCAACCATAGAAGCAATCTTGTTTACGTCAGCTGTAGCGTCCATAACAACCATATCCTTCATTGCAGCTGGGATAGGGGAAGTCATAGCCCATTTTGCACCAACAGCATCTTCGTACCGCTTACCAGCACTTCTTGGAGAAGCTGCAAGAGCAACTACGTTGAACCATGGATGATTTTCAAGCAGGAGGGAGAATCTCTGACCTACCATACCTGTTGCACCGATAATACCTACATTATACTTTTTCATAATAAAAGCTCCTTTAATTAAAAATTTACATAAAAATAAAAAAATCGGTTGCAAACCGATTAATCATACTATATAATAGAAATACTGACATTTTTATGTTATACATAAATTTATGTCGATAGCACTCCACCATACGAATGATGACAATTGCATACTTCTTAAATATACAATCAGGAAGCCGCTTGCCAAACGAGTCCCTTCGGCAGTATCACCTTTCAATACCGCATACAATCGACCCTGGCTGTCTTTGCGGCAATACTCATTTTTACTGCGCCTCTATCGGTTCAATAATTATTATATCCAAACTAAAAACCTTTGTCAATAGATTTTTTAAAATAAATAAGGTAGGAAGGTATCAAAATGAAAAAATTAACTTTAAACACCAAACTTATATGTATTTTGGTAATGATTGTAACTGTTCTGTGTACATTCACAGGCTGTGAAGAAGCACTGGAGTACATTCTGTCAGAAGAAGTTGTAACAGAAGAATACTCCATTGACGAAAAATACATGTATGAAGATACAGAAACTCAATCAGAAACTTCTGAAATAACTGAAATTATAATTTCAGAAACTTCAATCACTGAGTATTCAGAAACGGAAGCTGTAACTGAAAGTTCTATTAAACAATTATCCGTAGAAAAAGACGGTAGATACACTACCCCTGAAGATGTAGCCGAATATATCCATACATTCGGCACGCTTCCTTCAAACTTCATAACTAAAAAAGAAGCACAGAAACTCGGTTGGAACAATAAAGAAGGCAACCTTTGGGAAGTTACAGACCAAATGAGCATCGGAGGCGACTATTTCGGCAATTATGAAGGCTTGCTTCCCGAAGCTGACGGACGTAAATATACCGAATGTGATGTAAATTATGAAGGCGGCTATCGTGGCGGAGAACGCATCGTATTTTCAAATGACGGCTTGATTTTCTATACAAATGACCACTATGAAAGCTTTACACAGCTTTATTAAGGAGCAATACAATGATAAAACTTACCCTTGACTTTAACACACTCGATACAAAAGAAAAATTCTACAGCTATATTTCTGAACAGCTTGATTTTCCTGAATATTTCGGCAATAACGCTGATGCGCTGAACGATTGCATTTCTGAAATCAATGATACAGTTGAAGTATCATTAATGAATTCAAGCATAGCAGGAGAGTGGAGCAAACCAATCCTTGCTTCTCTTCGTGACGCTGAAAATGTAATATGTAAAACTCAGCTTGACATTTCAACTATGAAACGCTCGGATTTCTACTATGATTTGCCAGAAGAACTAATTGCGCAAACTCCTGTTGAACCGAGAAACCACTCCCGTTTGCTTAAAGTAAACAGAACAACAGGCGAAATCGAGCATAACCATTTCTATAATTTATGCAATTACCTAAAAGAAGGTGACTTGCTTGTAATGAATGACTCAAGAGTTCTTCCTGCACGTCTTTTTGGCATAAAGGAAGGTACAGGAGCAATTGTTGAATTCCTGTTGCTTGAACAAAAAGGTGACAAACTTTGGGAGTTACTTGTACGTCCTGGTAAAAAAGCTAAACCAGGTGCAAAATTTTCTTTCGGTGATGGCAGATTGACAGCTGAAATAATTGAAACAGTTGAAGGTGGAAATAGAATTGCTAAATTTGAGTGTGAAGGCAATTTCTTTACAGCTCTTGAAGATATAGGTCAAATGCCACTCCCGCCTTATATTACAGAAAAACTTGAAGATAAAGAACGCTATCAAACTGTTTATTCACGTGAATTAGGTTCTTCTGCTGCCCCAACAGCAGGCCTTCACTTTACAAAGGAAATGCTCGAAGAATTGAAGTGTAAAGGAATAAACCTTGCTTATGTAACATTACACGTTGGCCTCGGAACATTCCGTCCTGTTAAAGAAGATAATGTCCTTGACCATAAAATGCACAGTGAGCACTACTATATGCCAAAAGTAACTGCTGATTTAATCAAACAAACAAAAGCTAATGGCGGACGAGTTATCGCAGTAGGAACTACTTCATGCCGTACACTTGAAAGTGTAGCAACATTCAATGGTGAAATAAAAGAATGCGAAGGTTATACTGATATTTTCATCTATCCGGGTTATGATTTTAAAGTACTTGACGGACTAATTACTAATTTTCATTTGCCCGAAAGCACACTAATTATGCTTGTATCTGCATTTATGGGTTACGATAACACTATGAATGCTTATAAAGAGGCAGTTGAAGAAAAATACAGATTTTTCAGCTTTGGTGATTCGATGATTATACTTTAAGAAAGGAGTTAAATGATTTAGTTTTAACTATATCGTACATAAAAAAATGAGCAGGAAATTTTTATCAAAAGAAAAAGAAAACTTTATTAAAAGAAGCTTTAAAGGTATAGGATACTGGTTTTTAGGAAATTTTTTATGTTTTTTTGTATGTTCAGCTTTGATTTTATTAATGAACAAATTTTTAATTCTTAAGCTTTTTGTTGCATTATGTACAACAACAATTACACTCGGTCTGTATTTCAACTGGGCACATTATGCGGCAAAACGTGATAAAAATGCTGTTAAATTTCATAACATGGAATTTGACAAATTCATGCCAGTTAAAATGGCGATAGTTGCCCCTGTGTTTTCTTATATAATGCTTATTCTCCTCTTCTTGTGTAAGGCAGGTATTATCCATGAAGCATTTACAAGCATATATATGTTATGCGATATATGGGTACTTCCATTTATAACAATGTATACAGAAGACCGAACAATAACAGGCATATCATGGAGTGGTTTGGCTGGAATAAGTTTACTTACACTTTTACAGCCCGCTTCAATTATTATAACATATATATGCACATATAATGACGTTGATGTTATAAAGCTTATATTCTACAAAAAGGACAATACATAATAAACAGGGTATATCATTTCTTTATTTCTCATATAATGCAGTAAAACAAAGCTATTTCAGGAGGGCTTATATGAGAAAAATAAGATTCAATTCAATTTTTGTTGCTTTAACTTTTTGTATTTGTATTGGTGTTATAATATATACTGCTTTTCGATACGAAGACAACATTTCTGCAAGTAATACGCTTAATCAGGATGATTTAGTTTTAATTCTTGATGCAGGACACGGAGGACTCGACGGGGGGTGTTCAACTGCTGACGGTAAAACAGAGAAAGGAATAAATCTGAATATAATGCTTTCAGTAAGAGATTTAAGCAAATTTTTCGGATATAATATTGAAGTAACCCGTGATAAAGATAAATCTATTCACGATAAAGGTGTTACTGGAATAAGAAATCAAAAGATTTCAGATATGGAAAACAGACTGGAATTATTCAATAAATATTCCAATTCTGTATGTGTTTCTATACATCAAAATACATTCAGTGATCCTAAATTTAATGGTGCTCAGATGTTCTACAGTGATAAAAATACTGAAAGTGAACAACTTGCAAGTATAATGCAACAAAAGTTTGTAAATAATCTTCAACCAAACAATCAAAGAGAAATCAAATTATGCGGAAATGAGCTTTATTTATGTTATTATTGTAACAATCCCGCAATAATGATTGAATGCGGCTTCCTATCTAATATTGAAGATGCAGCCAATCTTACTAATGATTTATATCAGCAAAAAGTCGCTTTTACAATTTTTTCAGGAATAAATGAATTTGTTAATTTTTAGTCGGAGGTTCAAATGGCAGGAAAGTTAAAATCAATATACATATGTAGCCAATGTGGATATGAAAGCTCTAAATGGAATGGAAAATGTCCTTCATGTAATGAATGGAATACTTTTGAAGAAGAAATTATTGATACTTCATCAGCAAAAAAATTATCTAAAAAATCAACTATATCACCATCAGCTGATTTATCATCAAAAATCATTTCACTTTCAGGTATTGATGTTGATGATGAAGTACGATATTCTACAGGGATAGGTGAATTAAATCGTGTACTTGGAGGCGGATTGGTAAAGGGTTCATTGGTTTTATTGGGTGGTGAGCCAGGTATAGGCAAATCAACGTTATTACTACAAATTTGCAAATATCTCGGAGAGAATTACACAATTCTTTACATTTCTGGAGAAGAAAGTACACGTCAAATTAAAATCAGAGCCCAAAGATTAGGTGTTGATACCGAAAACCTATCATTATTGTCAACAAATGATGCAAAAGCTGCAGCAGATACAATTTCTATACATAAACCCGATATTGCTATTATAGATTCTATTCAAACAATGACAATTAATGAAATCAATTCAAGTTCGGGAAGCATAACTCAAGTACGTGAATGCACCAATCTATTTATGAGAACAGCAAAATCTGAAGAAATACCAATTTTTATCGTAAGTCATGTAAATAAGGATGGTGCAATAGCTGGACCAAAAGTTATGGAGCATATAGTTGATACTGTATTATATTTTGAAGGAGAACGTCATTTAAGTTACAGAATTTTAAGAGCTGTAAAAAATCGTTTTGGTTCAACAAATGAAATTGGCGTATTCGAAATGTGTGATAATGGTCTTGACGAAGTTGAAAATCCTTCATTAATGTTACTTTCAGGAAGACCTACAGGTATTTCAGGTACTTGTGTAGCATGCATAATGGAAGGAAGTCGCCCAATACTTGCAGAGGTTCAAGCGCTTGTTACAAAAAGTAGTTTTACTGCACCTAAAAGAACTGCAACTGGATTTGACTATAACAGACTTGCAATAATAATTGCTGTACTTGAAAAACGATTAGGAATGTTTTTTGGAACATTAGATGTATACCTTAATATTGTAGGTGGCTTTAAACTTGATGAACCTGCAGGTGATTTATCAGTTGCTTTAGCAGTATATAGCGGATATTTTGATATACCAATAAGTGAAAAACTTATTGCTTTCGGTGAAATAGGATTAGGAGGGGAAATCAGAAACACGTCTAATATTTCCCAACGTATAACTGAAGCAGAACGGCTTGGATTTACAGAATGCATAATACCAAAACACTCGTTACGAAATATTGATCCACACAAATATAATATGCATATTTATGGTGTATCATCATTGAAACAAGCATTTTCTGTTATTAATAAGAACAAATAACATTAGTCCAAAAGCTAATATTTCATTTTTAGCCGTTAAGCGTAGCGACAAAAGGCTAAAAAGAAATATTAGCATAACTCTTTACTTAATGAGTAATTTCGCAAAACTTTTATTTAGCGAAATTACTCATTGAAAAAAGAACAGACTTTTAAGCCTGTTCTTTTTTCAATATGTCAATTACATATCATCAGAATCCTTTTTTATTTTAAAAACAATCCGAAAAAAATTTGAAAGCATTTTAGGACTTTTGATTACTACAATTTTCATATATTAACCTCCAATATTAAAGTTAATATATATTATTCAACTGTATTTAGTTTGTGATTATTTACTAGAAAAAATCACAAGAATCTGTCCTGAATTAACTGATAAAATACAATTTTCATTTATTATTTCATTACTTACACCTAATGGGAACTTATTTGTAAGTGTATATTCGGATAAGATATATTTTGTTCCTGTGATTGATATTATAGCATTGTTACTAAATGAAAAAATGGAAAAATACATATTTTTTTTATTATCAAAAACATATTTCCCTTTATTAAGTAAATATACAATATCATTTTCGCCTATCATACAACCATTTGCATTGTTATCTACTATATATGCTAATGTTTGTATGTTTGCATAGGTGTGATCTAATCTTCCGCCAATTGATAAAGCTAAAGTAATATCATCAAACCCCATATTTAAAGCAGTCTTTACAGCAAGCATTGTATCTGTATCGTCTTTTTCAGCAGGTGCAGTAATTATCTGGCATTCATCAGTAATTTTTTCACATAAACTATCAAAATCACCTATTAACAAATCTGGTTTTATCCCTAGTTTTTTTATTGCAGTGTAACCGCTATCAGCGGCAATAATATACGCATTTTTCGGAGGATACACATTAAATTCATTTAATGGTGCGCCACAAAAAATCCAACATGATTTCATATTACAATCCTCTGTTTTTTATTTCCCATTCTTTTAGCATTTTGGCTTCATCATACATTTCTACATAACTATTATATCTTGAACCTGCAATAATTCCAGAATTAACCGCCTCGATTACTGCACACCCTTTTTCTTTTATATGTGCGCAATCAGGAAAACGGCACTTTCCTTCATATTCATTGAATTCATGAAAACATGATGCAAGTTCATCTTTAAGAATAATATCATACTTTTGAGTTTCAAACGTTGAAAAGCCAGGTGTATCTGCAATATATCCACCATTGTCAAGCTTATATAACTCTACATTTCTGGTTGTATGTCGTCCCCTACCAAGCTTTTTACTTATTTCACCTGTCTTTATATCAAGATTATCAGAAATATGATTTAATAAAGTAGATTTTCCTACACCTGTATTGCCTGTAAATGCTGCAACTTTATTTGCAAGCATATTGTATAACTTCATATACGAATCTGAATTTTCATAATCAATTTCAACAAATTCCGTACCTGAATTTGAATATATATCAATTAATTCAGAATTTTTCTGTAAATCAATCTTTGTTACAGCTATAATACTTTTTATTTCTTTAAATGCGGCAATAGCAAGAAATTTATCTAATAATGTAAGGTTAGGAACAGGCTCACAAGTTGAAGTCACAAAAACAATATAATCCAGATTAGCCAAAGGCGGTCTGATTATACTATTTTTTCTCGGAAGTATTTTTTCAATAACACCTTTATCATCGGCAATATTTGTAATAATCACTCTGTCTCCTGCGCATGGTGATATATTTTGTTTTCTGAAAATTCCTCTTGCCTTACACTCCAAAATACCCAAAGGGGTCTCTGCATAATAGAGACCCCCTATAGCTTTTAGTAACAAACCTTCGATAGAACATAAATTACTCATTAATAACCGAATACCTCATTCCAGAATGCTTCATCATCTTCGTCTATATATATTTCTTCAGAGGTTCTATCCACATCAGCTGTAATATCTTCCTCATCTAAAAACATAGCTCTTAAAACATTCTTTTCGAATTTAACTTCTGTAACTATACCTTCAACAAAATCTACCGAATATTCACCGATAGTTTCACTTTCCTTTGTACTGTTATTAACTGCTTCAAGAATAACCTTCTGCATTTCAGTACCCTTAATATTAATCGAAACAGTAGACGCATATGCCAGATTATCAATAGTAGTTGTACCGATAATAGTACCATTTACATAACAATTAAATGTTGCCTTGCCCTTTGTTCCGCTTGGCACACTGAATGTAATTACTTCTTCGGTTTCAGGCATTATACCTGTACTGAGAGTAAGTATAATTGTTGTATTCAACTTAACAATATTATGCTGACCTGATTCAGTAAGGGCAGGAATACTTTGTTCAACAACCGTTCCTTCAGGTTCAATTGAGTCAACAGTCATTGTCTGGATTGTAAATTTATCACCAAGAAGAACCTTTGCTTCCTCAAGAGTATATCCAATACATTGTGGAACCTTAACTTCTTGTTCTTCAGGACCACGACTTACATACATTCGTATAGTTGAACCGTATGCGACCTTATCATTTCTTGGCGGGTCTGTCATAATAACCTGATCCTTTGGAACCGTTTCATCGAATACACTTGTAATAATTACATTAAACCCTTCATTATCCTTAAGCATATTCAAAGCTGTATTTGAATCAAGCTCATAAACATTAGGTATTGTAACCATTCTTGGACCCTTGCTGACAACAACCTTTACAGTAGAGTTACCTATAATATAATCCTTTCCTTCAGCAGGGGTCTGTCTTATAATAGCACCTGCAGGAATTTCATTGTGATATTCCTGTGACTCTACGTGCAAATCAAAATAATCAGCATAATATGTCTCAACTTCTTTGTAACTATACTGAATCAAATTCGGCATTTTACCAATTTCAGTTATTACCTTTGGTGGATTGATATATTCCATTATCATAATTGCAATAAATGCAACCACAATAATGATAATACCTGCCGCAATAGCTGTCAATACAACAACAAAATATGACGATTTTGATGGCTTATCATCTTCTTCATAATCATCATAATCATCGTAATCGTCAATCTGTTCCTTTACCTTTGAACGTGTACGCATTTTTTTACCATCACTGCCCTTTTCAACTCTCGCATTTGATTCAGCAGCTGCTTTTGAAACAGCACTAGCATTAAAATACTGAGTTTTTTCTGACAGATATTTATATTCAAAAACAATACTTGGATTTTTTTTGAATTCTTCAATATCCTTAATCATTTCGGATGCAGACTGATAACGCTTAGGAGCTTCTTTCTGCATCGCACGAATTACAATTTCTTCAAGACCTTCCGGAACAGAATCATTTACAGAACGAAGTGGCTGTGCTTCATTCTGCATATGCATCAATGCAACAGAAACAGGATTATCACCATCAAAAGGCTTAACCCCGCAAAGCATCTCATACATCATTACACCGACTGAATAAATGTCGCTCTTTTCATCAGTAACATCACCGCGAGCCTGTTCAGGACTAATATAATGTACACTTCCAATTGCTTTATCGGAAATAGTTTTTCCTTCTTCTCTTGCAAAACGAGCAATACCAAAATCCATGACTTTGATTGTACCATCCGAAAACAGCATTATATTCTGCGGCTTTATATCACGATGTACAATTCCCCTGTCATGAGCATGCTGAAGAGCACGAAGTATCTGAATAATAAAGTGTACACAATCTTTCCACTTAATTACGCCCTGCTGCTCCATAAATTCTTTAAGAGTTATTCCGTCAATATATTCCATAACAATAAACTGAATTTTTTCACTGAAACCAACATCAAATATTTTTACAATATTAGGATGTGAAAGAACAGCAATAGCCTTGGATTCATTACGAAATCTTCTTACAAACTCTTCGTTATCCGCAAACTCTGTTTTAAGAATTTTTACCGCAACAATTTTATCTTCAAGAATATCTGTCGCTTTGTAAACATCCGCCATACCTCCGACACCGATAAGTTCAGTTATTTCATATCTTCCGTCAAGCTTTCTTCCAATGTTTTTATCCATCAAATTCACTCCTGTAAAAACGATATATAAATTTAATTAATATATGCAACTGTTATATTATCATTACCGCCATTATCAAGTGCCAACTTAATCAATTTTCCTGGTACATCTTCTGGCGCACTTTTTTTAACAATATTGAATATATCAGCTTCATCACAACAATTGGACAAACCATCTGTACATAACAAAACTGAACATTTTTCATTAAGTTCAAACTCGAAATAATCAGGTTCAATATAGTTTGATACCCCAACGGCTTTTGTAATATAATTGCGCTGCGGATGATTTTTTAATTGCTCTTTTGTAATTTCTCCGTTTTCAAACATACGCATTACAATTGTATGGTCTTTAGAAACTTGACGTATTTCATGATTAATTACATATAGTCTTGAATCTCCTACATTAAGTGCATAAAGTACATTTTTTGATACCAACGCAATAACACAGGTAGTACCCATTCCTACCATTTCTGAACTTGAAAGTGCCATATCATATATTACAGAATTTGCTGTTGTTACTGAAGAGATAAGTAAGTTACGAATGGACTTCTTATCAAAATCAGAGCGAAAAACTTTTGTAATTCTGTCAAAAACAATCTGTGCAGCTTTACTACTTGCTTCACCGCCTGCATTCTGACCACCCATACCGTCACATACAACTGCAAGTATTGTATCCTCATCAATAACAGCTGTGCAAACTTTATCCTGATTTTCCGTTCTTGATAAGCCAATGTTAGTTTCAGAAATTACTGTCATTTTTTCACTCCTTTGCATTTAGAGTTCATATTCCCTACGCAATTGACCGCATGCCGCATCAATATCTGAACCAAGTGTTCTTCTTATCGTAGCATTCAACCCACCTTTTTCCAAAGCAGATTGAAATTCAAAAAGTGATTTTTTATCTGAATGGTAATCACGTTCTTTTATTTCATTTACGGGAATAAGATTAACGTGACAATTAATTCCTTTCAATAATTTCACTAATTCATCAGCATCCGCTTGAGTATCATTCACACCATGAATAACCGCATATTCAAATGAAATACGACGTCCGGTTTTGTCAATATAATCTTTGCATGCCTTAAGAAGTGATGAAATGTTATATTTTTTATTTATAGGCATTATAGCACTTCTTTTTTCATCATTTGTTGCATGTAAAGAAATAGAAAGCGTCAAACCAAATCTATACTCAGCCAAATCATATATCCTGTTTACCAACCCGCATGTTGATAATGATACATGCCTGAGGCTGAGATTTTTTCCTATTTTAAAAGAAAGAATCTGCAGGAATTTTATAACATTATCAAAATTATCCAGAGGTTCACCTATTCCCATAAGAACTATACTGTCAATATGTTTACCGCTGTTTTTCTCAGCTTCATAAACCTGTAACAGCATCTCAGAAGGAGTAAGATGTCTTTTAAACCCCGCAATAGTTGATGCACAGAAATTACATCCCATTTTACACCCAACCTGAGTAGATATACATAAGCTATTTCCGTGCTTATATTCCATCATAACTGATTCAATGTGATTTCCATCTGACAATTCATATAAATATTTTACAGTATTGTCTATTGCAGATTCAAGCTTTCTGACAACATTTATACTATTTATACAATAATTTTCACTTAATTTTGTGCGCAAAGTCAATGAAATATTACTCATATCTTCAAATTTATGAACTCTTTTTGTATGTAACCATTCATAAAGCTGCTTTCCTCTGAATTTTTTTTCGCCAATTAATTCTATTTCAGAACAAAGTTCTTCTAAATTCAAAGACAAAATATCTTTTTTCAACTCAATTAGTCAACCTTTCTTATTTTGCTAATAAAAAAGCCTTCACAACCAAAATGGTGTGGAAAAATAGTTGCTTTATATCCATCTGAAATTTCGCCAAATTCTGACATCACTTCAACTGGTTCATAATTTGAATGTTCCTGAAGAAATTTATCTATAACATTATCGTTCTCATCTCTGTTTATTGTACAGGTAGAATAAACTAATTCCCCGCCTTTTTTTAGATACTGAGCAGCAACTGAAAGTATTTCATATTGGATTTCAGGTAATTTTTTTATACTTTCCAATTCAATATACTTTAATTCAGGTTTCGAACGGATTACACCAAAACCTGAACAAGGAACATCACACAAAATTTTATCTGCTACAGGAATATCATTATTGAAAATTTTTGCATCATTCTGCATTGTTTCAATTATATTTACGTTAAGACGTTCTGCACCTTTTTTTATAAGATTTACACGTTTTTTATGTAAATCCGCAGCAATTATACGTCCTTTATTACTCATCATTTCTGCAATTGTAAAAGTTTTTCCACCAGGAGCTGCACACATATCTACTACAATATCATCTAAATTTGGTGAAAGTGTTTTACAACATAACTGAGAAGATAAATCCTGAACATGGAAATATCCTTCTAAAAACAATTTACAATTTGAAACATCACTAAGTTTGTCAACAATAAGACAATTATCAATAACACCAGCCTTTTCAGCTTTTATTCCTAACTTTGAAAATTCTGCTATTAATTCATCATCAGTTATTTTTAAACTATTTACTCTTACATATGTTTTATGTGGAGTAACAGAAGACTTCAATAATTCTTCAGCCAGTTCAAACGAATACTCTGCACATATTTTTTTTGAAAGTTCAAAACTGCATGAATATTCAACACTTAATCTTTCTACCTTATCACCTGGATATTTTATTGTTTTACCATCTCTGATAAAACTTCTTAACACAGCATTGATAAATCCTGAAGCACTGGATTTTTTTACTTGTTTTGCTAAATTAACTGTTTCATTTACAGCAGCATTATCTGGAACAGAATCCATGTATCTGAGCTGATATAATCCAATTTTCAAAATATTTATTACAACGTTATCGAGCTTGTGTAAAGGCCTTGAACTATACAATGAAATTATATACTCCAACGTAAGCTTACGCTCAATTGTCCCATAAAAAAGGTGTGTCATAAAGCTTTTATCACGTTCTGAAAAAGCTGAAACTTTTAATAAAGAATCTAAAACAAGATTGGAATAAGCACCATTATCCATCTTATTCATCAATTCAAGAACTGTATATCTAGTCGATTTCACAAGCATTTTACCTTCTTCTTCCCCTGTTTGAAATCAATATTAATCGCAGTAAACTCATAAGTGATGAAAACATTGCTGCCACATATGTCATAGCAGCTGCACTAAGAACCTTCTTAGCCATTTTTATTTCGCCTTTATACAAAATGACACTTTCATCAAGAGTTCTGAGTGCTCTATTACTGGCATTGAATTCAACAGGAAGTGTTACAGCCTGAAAGAAAACAACTGCTGCATAAAGAAAAATTCCTACAGGAATTAGAAAATCCAATGCACTGAATATCATTCCAGCCAGAACAAGAGGAACAGCTAGATTAGAGCCAATACGCGTTATAGGAATGATTGCCTGACGAATTTTTATTGGACCATATCCTTGTGCATGCTGAATAGCATGTCCCACTTCATGTGCAGCAACACCAATTGCTGCAACAGAAGTACTATTATACACTGTATCAGAAAGTCTAATGACATTTGCTGATGGATCATAATGGTCAGTAAGATTTCCGCTGATATATTCAATCTGAATATTATAAAGTCCGTTTTCATCAAGAATACGTCTTGCTACCTCACGGGCAGTATATCCATGTTCGTTTTTCTCTTTACTGTATTTATCAAATGTAGATTTAACCATTAATTGAGCAATCAAAGCAAAAATAATAGCAGGAAGAACAATCAGATATGTTGAATCAAAATACAGCATAATTGGAATCCTCCATAATTATTTCAAAACAGTATTTTTTTCAATTGATTTGCCTCTGAGGAAATCAGAAGTATTCATTCTCTTTCCACCTTCAGCCTGAATCTCAACAAATTTCACACATTTTCCGTCGCCACAGACAACTGTAAAGTCATCGGTATTTACAATAGTACCTGCTTCAACATTTTCAAAGTTTTTATCAATAAGCAGTGATTTATACACTTTAAGTCTTTTCCCATTTAACATAGTAACAGCCCCCGGAAAAGATGATAAACCACGAATATGATTATGAACATCTGATGCAGGTTTCAAAAAATCAATAGGACACATATCCTTCGTAAGCATAGGAGCATAACAAGAACGCGAATCATCCTGCTTGACAGGTGTAAGCGCATTTGACTTAACAGCTTCAATTGTTTCCAAAAGCACATCCGCACCAATAACAGATAACCTATCATGAAGTTCAGACGCTGTTTCATTTTCGCCTATATCAACTGATTTGCTTATAAGCATATCACCAGTGTCCAAACCTTCTGCCATAAGCATTGTTGTTACTCCTGTAACTTTTTCTCCATTAAGTACGCTCCACTGAATAGGTCCTGCGCCCCTATATTTGGGTAATAATGATGCATGAACATTTATGCAGTATTCGGGCAAATCAAGAATTGACTTTGGTAGTATTTTACCATAAGCGACTACAATTATTAAATCCGGAGAAAGTTCTTTTAATACATTTATTGAATTTTCCGCATCATCGCCTTTTTTTAAACTTACAGGCTGATACACAGGAATACCGTGTGTCAATGCGAGTTCCTTTACAGGAGGCGGCGTCAATTTATAGCCACGTCCCTTAGGCTTATCAGGCTGAGTAAAAACTGCCTGAACATTTTCACCACTATCTATCAATGCTTTAAGACATGGAACAGCAAAATCAGGAGTTCCCATAAATACTATATTCATTATAGAAAAATCCTTTCTTAATCTTTGAGATCATTTGGGTCTACCATTTCATCTGCTATATCGATAAATAATTTTCCGTCAAGATGGTCAAGTTCATGACAAACTGCACGCGCAAAAAATTCCTTTAGTTTAAGCTGAAAATATTTTCCGGAGCGATCCTGTCCCTTTACAATAACTTCATTAGGACGAACAACATATCCCCATTCATTAGGACAAGAAAGACAACCTTCCACATCTCTTTGTGTTCCCTTAGTTTTTACAATTTCAGGATTGATCAATTCAAGCAACCCCTCGCCTACGTCAACTACTGCAATACGCCTCAGAACACCAACCTGAGGTCCTGCAAGACCAACACCATTTGCTTTATACATAGTTTCTGCCATATCATCAAGAAGTATACCAAGCTTTTCGTCAAACTTCTCCACAGGTTTGCATTTTTTTCTGAGAACCTCATCATTTTTCAATACAATTTTACGTAAAGCCATATAATTTCAGCCCTTTCATTATTACAGACCTATATCTCCATTTATATCAAGAGTAGTCTGAACGTTAGCAAATTCTTTCATTTTAAATGCCATTTTATAAATATTACTAATATAATCTCTAAACATTTGATTATTTTTACATTTTATAATAATACGATATCTATATTTTCCGTTTATTTTTTCATATATACATTTTGAAGGCCCCAAAACACGAATTGGAACATTAATTTTTCCTGCTGTAATTGATGTCGATATTAATGTCAAAAAAGTTTTTGAAGCAATATCAGCACATTTTTCAATAACAGATGAAAACTCAATCACACATATATCGCAGAATGGAGGATATACCAAAGCTTTTCTTGCCGCTATTTCCTGCAAATAAAATCCTTTATAATTTTGTTCAGCTGCTAGATTAAGAACATAATGTTCAGGAACAAAAGTCTGTATTATTGCTCTCCCTTGTTTTTCACCTCGCCCACAACGCCCTACGACCTGTGTTACTAGTGAAAAAGTCCTTTCATAGCTCCTGAAATCGCCTGCAAATAAAGCTTTATCTATAGATAAAACACCAACCAAAGTTACATCTGGGAAATCAAGTCCCTTTGCAATCATTTGTGTACCCAGCATTATATCATATTCTTTATTTTCAAAAGCTTTGAAATTTTTTTCATATGAATGTCTTGAACAAGTTGTATCTGCATCCATTCTCAAAATTCTCGCATCTGGAAAAAAAGCAGCAATCTCATCTTCTACTTTCTGAGTACCTACACCTGTCAATCTGAGATGTTCTGAATTACATCTTGGACATGTACTTGTCATTTCTGTACTATAATCACAATAATGACAAATCAGTCTTTTATTCGTCTTATGATAAGTAAGAGGAATACTGCAATTAGGACAGATTAAAGGTTCCTTACAATCAGAACAGCTGATATATGTATGATATCCACGTCTGTTAAGAAGAAGAATTACTTGTTCGTTCTTTTGCAGATTATAATTAATTTCTTCAACCAATCTTTCGGAAAAAATAGTTGAATTACCATAAAATCCATCTATCGCAAGGTCAACCATTTCAACATAAGGCAACGTATTCTGAGAATATCTTTTGCCAAGCTGAAATAATTTATATCTCCCCTTTTGCGAATAATAGAAACTTTCTATTGATGGAGTAGCAGAAGCCATAAGTACTACTGCATTATGTGTAAGACATCTTTTTTTTGCAACTTCTTTAGCGTTATATCTTGGTGAAGATTCAGATTTGTAAGTTCTTTCGCCTTCTTCATCAATAATAAATAATCCTATATTTTCCATAGGAGCAAAAACAGCACTTCTTGTACCAACAACAATTTTTGCCTGACCGTTTTTTACTCGTTTATATTCGTTAAGTCTCTGCGTTAATGATAAACTGCTGTGCATTATAGCTACTAAATCGCCAAACAACGACTGAAACCTGTTCACAACCTGAGGAGTAAGTGAAATTTCAGGAATAAGCATTATAACATTTCTGCCCATATCAAGAGTAAACTTAATCAATTTGGCAAAAACCGATGTTTTACCGCTTCCTGTAACTCCATATAACAAAGCCACATCAGGAACTTTCTGTTCAATCATTTCGGCAATGCCATCGAAAGCATGCTGTTGTTCCTCATTTAAAACAATATTATCTGCATTATTCTCAACGTCAACATCAGGTGTCTGTATTACTTCATATTCATATGTTTCGAAAACATTTTTCTGAATAAGATTTTTTATAACTGATGATGTAACTCCACATATATACATTATTTCTTTAAATGACGCAGTGATGCTTTCATCAATTAACGCAACAACCTCACTTTGCTTAGGAGAAAGATTTACAGTTACATTACCACTAATATATTCATCGGTAAACCGAACCATTTTTATTGTATCATCTTTTTTTCTTCGTTTCAGCATGTTTTCCTCAATAAGAATTCCAGCTTGAACAAGTTCAGAAATAATGCTCTTATCTGCATTATTAACTTCTGATATATCTTCCTTGATTTTTAACAGCATATCCGAAGCTTTTTCAGATAGTACAATTTCTTTTTTTTCATTATCTGACAATATATATTTCGTTGATAAATTAACACTTAATCCAATAGGAATAAGCGTTTTGAATGCTTCAAAATAGGTACATAATGTTGTATTTCTGATCCAAATTAGTAAATCAACCATTTCTTCATTCAATAATGATTCCTTATCAATTATTGAATGAAGAGGTTTAAATCTGCTTAAATCTTCATTTGTAACTTTATCAATACGTATAACAACTGCTATTCTTTTTCTGTTTCCTGTTCCAAAAGGAACAAGCACCCTTGCTCCAACAGCAATTTTACCCTCCATCTCATGAGGAATTATATATTGATATCTTTTGTCATAACCAAATGTAGTTGAACTAACAGCAACCGCAGCCAAATGCTTGATTGTAAGCAAATTTATTCCTCCAGATAATTAATCTTTTGCAGAACGGAGAGAAGAATCTTCAATAAAAGTATACTTTCTGCTTGCAAATTCTTCCACAGCTGTCTTTACTGGTTTTTCCTCAAGAGTTTCGTTATTTGTATAGAGATCATCAGCAATCTCTCTTGCACGTTTCGCAACAGCGAGAACAACAGAATAATAACTTTCATTTTTAGTAGCAATCTGGTTAAGGGATGGTCTAAGCATTTTTTAACACCTCATCAATAATTTCATTTGTATTTTTCAAATTAAGTTCTTCTGCTCTGATTATTGCAAGCAAATCATTGACTGCATCGGACAATTCTCCGTTAAT
The DNA here is from genome assembly GCA_045606725.1 of Oscillospiraceae bacterium. GTDB lineage: Bacteria > Bacillota > Clostridia > Oscillospirales > Ruminococcaceae > RGIG8773. The sequence goes on from JAZUSM010000113.1 coordinate 28,781, forward strand.
CAAAGCATAATCATATTTATGCGCTTGTTTAATTTCACCTGCAGCTTCATTTAATCTCTTCTCAATCACATCTTCACTTTCAGTACCTCGTTTATTAAGACGTCTGCGAAGTTCCTTAAGTGACGGCGGAAGAATAAAAACAAACTTGGCTTCCGGACATTTTTCCTTTATCTTCATAGCACCCTGAACTTCAATTTCAAGAATAACATGCTTACCTTCATTAAGCATATCTTCGACTGGTTTTCTAGGTGTACCATAATAATTATCGCAATATGTGGCATATTCAAGCATACCATCATTTCTGACAAGTTCTTCAAAATTTTGTTTTGTAAGAAAATGATAATTTACTCCATTTTCTTCACCTGGTCTCGCATTTCTTGTAGTTGCAGAAATAGAATAATAAAATTTTTCATTTTTAAGTATTTCCGCTAAAATTGTACCTTTTCCACATCCTGAAGGACCGGATACAACCCAAAGCAAACCCTTATTCATCATCGGATTCCTCCTCATTATTAAGACGTCCCGCAATAGTTTCAGGCTGTACTGCCGATAAAACCACGTGATCGCTGTCCATTATAACAACTGCACGAGTACGTCGTCCATAAGTTGCATCAATAAGCAAACCTTTTTCTTTAGCCTCTTGTATTATTCTTTTTATTGGTGCAGATTCAGGACTAACAATTGTAATCAACCGGTTTGCATTAATCATATTGCCAAACCCAATACTAATAAGCTTCATACAACCTCCGATTATTCAATATTCTGAATTTGCTCTCGGATTTTTTCAATTTCAGATTTCAACTCTACAACAATTCTTGTAATTTCCACATCCTGCGCTTTTGAACCAATCGTATTACTTTCTCGGTTAAACTCCTGAATTAAGAAATCAAGCTTTCGCCCTACAGCTTCTGTTGAATTCAACAATGATGTAAATTGTTGAATATGACTTTTAAGACGAACAGTTTCTTCATCAACTGCTGTTTTTTCAGAAAATATTGCAGCTTCCGTAAGAATACGCTGTTCATCAATCTTCTTATCATTAAGTATTTCAGAAATCTTATTATACAAACGTTCGCGATACGCTTCTGTTACAAGCGGTGAACGCTTTTCTACTTTTTCTACCAATTCACTGATGTATGAAAGTCTTGAATTAATATCATCATTCATTTTCTGACCTTCTGTTTCACGCATCGAAACAAAGTTGTCAAGTGCTTCTTCAGCCACTGTTTTAACAAGATTCCATATTACTTCTTCATCTTCTGTTGTTTTAACAACATTGAAAATATCCGGAAGTCTTATAAGCTGTGATAGAGCAAGGTCATCTGTAAGACCAATTGTTTCATTGGCCTTTCTCAAAGCATCAATATACCCAACAGCAATTGACTGATTAACCTCAATCTGAGCATCTTTACCTTCAATATTAAAAATTGTAACTCCAACATCAACTTTTCCTCGAGAAACTTTATTCTGAACAAATGATTTGAGTTTCTCTTCCAAATATCCGTATGCTCTCGGAACTCTTGCTGAAAATTCAAAATATCTATGATTAACAGATTTGATTTCAACAGTAATTTCTCTGCCATCAACAATCTGCTGCCCACGTCCATACCCTGTCATACTCTTAATCATGCACGGTTATCCTTTCTGCAAACTGCATATATTATAAAACTAACACTTATTTTTAATTATATCATTTTTTGTAGGAAAAATCAAGTGTTTTGCAAACAAAAAAGAGCCGTTTTAACGGCTCTTTTGAACAATTCACTTAAACAAGATGAACCTTATTTTCAGCATCAGCATGAGCACTGTCAACGCCATACTTCAAATCACGTCTTTTAGCAAAAAACTTAGGTGCAACCTGTGGAAACATAGCATAACTGAGTACATCTTCTTCCTGTTCAACCCATTCAGAAGCTTCTTCCTTAAGCTTATCAAGTTCAGGCTTAAGAAGGTCAGCGGGACGACAAGTAATAGGTTCTTCACCCTTAAGAATCATCTTACTGAACTCAGGAGAAATCTCAGAAGGAGTCTTTCCATATTCACCCTTAACAAGTGCCTTGAATTCCTTTGTTACAGTCTTATAACGTTCACCTGTAATTACATTAAATACAGCCTGTGTACCAACAATCTGAGATGTAGGTGTTACCAGAGGAGGGTAACCGGAATCTTTACGAACATTAGGAACTTCCTTGAGAACCTCAGTGAGCTGATCTTCCTTTCCTGCCTGCTTAAGCTGTGAAAGAAGATTAGAAAGCATACCACCAGGAACCTGATAAATAAGTGCATTAGCATCTACAGCAAGCATCTTAGGATCAAGAAGACCACTGTCAATATATTTTTTACGGAGTCCCATAAAGTAATCTCTTACTTCTGTAAGCAACACAAGGTCAAGACCTGTATCATATTCTGTACCCTGAAGAGCAGCAACCATAGATTCTGTTGGTGCATGAGATGTACCAAGTGCAAGTGGAGACATAGCTGTATCAATCATATCAGCACCACTTTCAATACCCTTAAGCAGACACATAGAAGCAAGACCTGAAGTGTAGTGTGTATGAATCTGTACAGGAATCTTTACAGCTGCCTTGATTGCTTTTGTGAGTTCGGCCGTTCTGTAAGGGGTAAGAAGAGCAGCCATATCCTTAATACAGATAGAATCAGCACCTTCAGCTTCAATCTGCTTGCAGTAATTTACATAATAATCAGTTGTAAACACGTCGCCAAGTGTATAGGAAATAGCAACCTGAGCATGTGCCCCTTCCTTCTTTGCTGCAGCAATAGCTGTTTTAAGGTTTCTGATGTCGTTAAGAGCATCAAAAATACGGATAATATCAATGCCGTTAGCTACAGACTTCTGAACAAAATATTCAAGAACATCATCAGCATAGTGACGATAACCAAGCATATTCTGACCTCTGAAAAGCATCTGAAGCTTTGTATTCGGCATTTCTTTTCTGATAATACGAAGTCTTTCCCAAGGGTCTTCATTAAGGAAACGCAGACATGAGTCGAATGTTGCACCGCCCCATACTTCTGCAGAATAGAAGCCTACCTTGTCCATTGTAGAAAGAATAGGACGCATTTCGTCCATTGTCATTCTTGTAGCAAGAAGCGACTGATGAGCGTCACGAAGGACAGTTTCGGTAACTTTAATTTTAGCCATCTTAATCAACCTTTCGTAAGATTACTGGATAGAAGCAAGTACATCATTGGAATTTACGGAATCGCCCTTCTTTACATTAATAGCAACGACCTTACCTGCAACAGGAGCAACAATATCATTTTCCATCTTCATAGCTTCAAGAATCATAAGTACCTGACCTTCAGCCACAGTATCACCAACATTAACCTTAACATCAAGAATTGTACCAGGCATTGGAGCATTAACTGATGTACCGCCTGTTACAGCAGGAGCAGGAGCTGATGGAGCAGATACTGCTGTAGAAGCTGAAGCTACTGCCTGAACAGGTGCAGCAGGAGCTGCTGCAACAGGTGCACCACCTGTAACTTCTTCAACAGCAACGTCATAAGCCTTGCCATTTACAGTAATATTAAATCTTTTCATAACTTTATACCACCATTCATATATTTTATAATTTATTTAACTTAATCAGAAAGGCATATTGCTGTGTTTCTTAGGAAGACGCTTTGTCATTCTTTTGCCTGCCATTACCTCAAGAACAGCCTGTACCTTTGCGCGAGCTTCATCAGCAGTAATAATATCATCTACGCAGTTCTTTGCCGCAGCATCAAATGCAGAAGCATTTTCATCAGCATACTGAACAGCGAGCTTATTTCTTTCTGCAGTAAGATCAGCTGCACCCTTAAGCTTGTCGTGCCACAAGAATTCAACAGCAGTAACCGGTGCAATAGGAGAAATAACAGCATCAGCATAAGCATAAGTTACATCAGCATTTCCTGCACCAAGAGCAGCCATTGCTGCACCATAAGCTTTACCTGCAACAAGTGAAACTTTAAGTGTAGTTGCTTCAGCATAAGCATTAGCAAGCTTAGCCATATCACGAACGCAGGCGTCGTTATCAAAACCTTCTGTATCAATAATAGTAAGTAAAGGAACAGTAAATGCATCACAAGTTCTTACAAATCTTGCAAGCTTAGCACAGTCATCAGAAGTAAGCTTGTCCGCAGTTTTATTTGTAGCAGCAATACCAACAGCAGAACCTCCAATTGTTACAAGTGCTGTATAAGAAGCTTTACCAAAACCATCAGAAAGTTCAACAATACTGTCAGCGTCAGCAATTGCTTCAGCAATGTCAACGGCAGTACCGCTTGCAGCCTTACCTGTAGCTGCAAATTCAAACATAGGAATTGCTGAAATATTATTTGCAGGAAGCATAGCAATAAGCTTCTTTACTGCTTCCATAGCTTTCTTATCATTCTCAGTCACAATAGCAGCTGTACCGTTTGCTATTGCATCTTCTCCCTTTACTTCCTTACCAACTGTTGTATAAAGCTCTGCATCATCTGTTACAACAACAAAATCAGCTGAACATGCAACCATAGCCGAGCTTCCTGCGCATGTACCTGCAATAACAGAAATCTGAGGAACAACACCAGAAAGATTGTTTGTCCACATAAGCATATCGCTGTATGCCTTGATTGCTTCTGCACCATCATCAATGAATGCTCCGTTAGAATCATAGATGCCGACAACAGGCACACCTGTTCTTGATGCAAGATCATAGATCTTGCAGATTTTAGCAGCGTGCTGCTTATTTACAGCACCACCTTTTACAGATTTATCCTGAGAAAAAGCATATACAGGGCTTCCATCCACATAACCATAAGCAGTAATTACCCCTGCATAGTCATCACCATTCTTGACACCTGCGTCAATTTCGGTATACAAACCATCATCAAACAAATCTGCAAGTCTTTCCTTAGCCTTGCTGTTATTTGCTGAAGCAGATTTGTATGCTTCAAACTTAGCCTTCTGGCTTTCAGTCAACATAAACGTTCCTCCGTTCGATATTCAAAATATTCCATTATATTATACAACACTTTTCAAAAATTTACAAGGCAAAAACAGTATTTTTTTGTATATTTTCAAAAAATTCATATTTATTTGTCGCCCATAGCACTTCTTAAAGCACGCAATTCCTCAGATGTAAGCTCCCTGTATGTTCCAGGTTTAAGCATGCCCAACTTTACAGGACCGATAGCAGTTCTTTTTAAACGTGCCACTTCAAGTCCTACAGCTTCACACATTTTTCTTACCTGACGATTTCTGCCTTCACGAATTACAATCTGAAGAACAACTCTCCCCTGTTCCTGTGTAAGTACAGTAACATTTGCAGGTAATGTCTTCCTATCATCAATTATCACGCCATCAGAAAGCTGCACAAGTTGTTCATCTGTAATACCAGGACGTACTGTTACACGATAGGTTTTAGAAACATGACGACTCGGGTGCATGATGTCATTTGCAAACTTACCATCATTTGTAAACAAAAGCAAGCCTTCAGAGTTACGGTCAAGGCGTCCTATCGGATATACTCTTTCCGGAAAATCTTCCAGAAGCTCTGTAACACATCTTCTGTCTAATTCATCAGACATTGTTGTAACATAGCCTCTTGGCTTATGGAGCATTATATAATATTTTTCACGTTTCTTTGATAAATAAATACGCTCTCCATCGACACTTATCACATCTTTTAACGTTGCCCCGTCACCAATGGAAGCCACTCTGCCATTAACCTTGACTTTTCCATGTTTTATAAATTCTTCTGCTTTTCTTCTGGAACATAATCCGCTTTCAGCAATAAGCTTTTGAAGTCTTATTTTTTCCACAATACTTCTCCTCTATAACATTTTTCTTATGTATTCTATAACATTATCAAACAATGATGGTTTATATTCACAAATAACTGCTCCACAATTTTCCTGTGCAACAAGCGGCGTTGAAAAAATCAATTGATTATTTGTATAAAAATTAATTTTTCCCACACTCTGTCCTTTTACAACCGGCGCATACATAAAATTATCAATTATAATCTCGTGTGTAAAATCATATTCTTTTCCATTTACTTTTGTATACAAAGGTGTATCCAGAGGAGCAACAGCTACCCTTGTTTTATAACCGCCTGCAATATTTACAAACAAATCCGAATGACTAAATTCAATTGGTTCTGATTCAGTTACCGAAAAACCATAATCATACAATTTCATATGGTCATTCCAATCATCAGATGCATCAAGTGTCACACAAATAAGTACAACACCATCTTTTTCTGCAGCAGAAACCAGGCAACGTCCTGCTTCATCTGTAAAACCAGTCTTTACTCCAATACAATATTCATACATGTATAACAGTTTATTTGTATTAACCAGCCATCGTTCATATGATGGATTACCAAATTTCGTTTTTACTCTCTGAGTTCCACATATTTCTCTGAAAGTTTCATTTTTCAAAGCTTCTCGCGTAAGATGTGCCATATCATACGCTGTTGAATAATGATTATCATCGTGCAGACCTGAAGGTGTTACAAAATTTGTGCTTTTTAATCCTATTTTCGATGCACGCTCATTCATCATAACAGAAAAATTTTCAATATTGCCTGCAAGTAAAACAGCTGCTTGATTAGCCGCATCATTACCCGAAGGAAGCATCATACCATAACACAGAGCTCGTTTAGTTACAATATCACCATCACACAACCCCATTGATGAACCTTCTACTTTTATTGCATCATTATTCACCATAAACTCTTCATCAAGATTACCGCTTTCTAAAAGAAGCAATGTGGTCATTATTTTAGTTGTACTAGCCATAGGACGCTTCTCAAATTCATTACCAGAAGCAACTACAACGCCCGTAGAAGCTTCTATAATAACATAAGAGTCCGCAGAAATACCATCAAGTGAAACGGCCGTTACTTTAAAAGGCATAATGCTTAATAAACCGATAATCAAAAAAACTGTAATAATATTGCGTTGCATAAAAACCTCCATAAAATATCACATCTGTAATATTAATATGGAAATTTCAGAAAAAATATATCAGAAATCAAAACCTTCTGTATTTATTTCAACTTTTTCAATTTCAGGTTCAATATTTGTAGGCACTTCTGAATCATCAGCATCTACAACTTCTTCTCCACTTTTTTTCTTTGAAAACATAGTCTGAATTTTTGTGAAAAGCTCAGGAACAGCACTGACAATAGCATTTGCTGGTGAATTTCCGGAACCAAGTTCAAGAAGTTTCACTTCACCATTAGCAATAACAATAAATGCCAATGGTTGAATTGACATACCTGCACCACTTCCGCCGCCGAAAAGTTCCTTATCATTTTTTGAAGGAAGATCAGAACCACCTGCTGCAAAACCGTACGAAATCTTAGAAACAGGGATAATCGTAATGTTCCCATCAATTTTTATAGGATCGCCAATAATTGTATCTGCATCAGAAAGCTCATGAATTTTACCGATTGAAGAGGAAATTAAATCTTTTACTTTTGTATCCATAATTATTCTCCTTTACACAGAAGCAACTTTTTTCTTTGAAATTTGCTTCTTATTTTTACCAATAAGTTTTCTAATATTTATCAATAAACCAAACAATATTCCGAACACTGCCGAAAGTATTGTTGCAGGTCTGACCGTGATTTTCAGTGAAAAATCGTATTGTGATTCTTTCTTATCAAAGTCACAGAGTATATCCACTGTTTTTATTGTAACTGTAAAAATAGTTCTGATAAAGTTAATGAAATTATACACAACTGCATTTATTTTCCCATAATTCATTGCAGTTTTATATGCGTCATTGTCGGCAATCAGAAAATCAACCATAAGTTCTTCAATGTAAATATGCTTGAAAATATGCGCAAGCCATTTTTGGGAAACAAACCAGATTATTTTCACCTTTTCAATTATGTCAAATACCTTATCTATTTTCTCTGAAAATGGCTCTTTAGACTTTTTCTTCTTTTTGGGGGAGGATTTTCCTTCATCCAAATCATCGGGATTCATCTTATTAACATTATCTTCATCAAGAGACTCCGAAAAAGCTTGCCCCTCCTCTAAAACTTCTTCAGATGTTTTGCTAGTTTCAGCAGATTTAATTTTCTTAAACTTATGTTTTGTTTTCTCTTTTAGTGGAAACAAAGTAAAGCATAAATACTTTACAGAAAACTCAAAATTTCCACCAAGATAACTGATTTCCGCTTTAATTTTCATATTAAGAAAAAAGGTAAATATTAAAATTATTACAGAAACAACTATAAACGCTGTCAATATTTACCCTCCTTCAAATAGAATTAATTATTAATCTGTATTTTCTGATAACGTATTTTCCTTTGAAATTAAAATTTCATCAAAACTTACCTGTCCTTCTGAATTAGGAAGTGCAGGCATATCATCAAGAGATGAAAGCTGAAAGCATCTCAAAAATGCAGGAGTTGTTTTATAAGCAATTGGCTTACCTGGAACATCAAGTCTTCCCGCTTCCTCAAGAAGATTTTTTTCAACAAGCGAATTAACAACACTTGAACTGTCTACACCTCTTACATGTTCAACAAATCCCTTTGTAACAGGTTGGTTGTATGCAACAATTGTAAGCACCTCCATCGCCGCTGGAGAAAGTGGTGTATTTTTCTTTGATTCCATAGCTGCACGGATATATTCAATATATTCCGCTTTTGCAGCAAGCTGATAACATGAACCGAGTCTGAGAACAGTAAGAGCACTTTCAGTTGACTCATACCTGTCCATCAGCAGCTGAATCAACTTTACTAACGTTTCATGTTCAATACCCGCTGCTGCCGAAAGCTTTTCAGCCTCAATTGGTTCACCGTGGGCAAAAAGTATTGCTTCTATTGCAGAAACACCTTCATTTATTTTCATTGATAAGATACCTCCGTATCTATTTGCTCAGTTATCGTATTATCTGGCTTTCGTTTTTTGTTGAATGTGATAACGGTATTATCATCATTAAGCCAAATCCTACCCGATTTTGTAAGCTCAAGTATAGCTAAAAATGTTGCAACACGCTCGGAACGGTTAGTCATTCCATCAAATAGCCCATCCATCATACAACTTCCTGATTTGTACAGATGACGCAGAACATAGATGATTTTTGAAGTAACTGAAACAATTTTCTTTTTTACAATTGTATTAAATGCTTCGGTTCTGATTTTTTCATTCTGTGGCTTAACCTGAATTTTGAGATAAGCCTCAAGAAGTTCCTGCGGCTCGTGAATAAGAGTATAAGTGTTGTCAAACTCAATTTTCAACGGTTTTCTTACAGCATTAACATTGCCGATATAACGCTCTTTCATAAGCTCAGCAGCTTTTTTACAGAGCGAATATTCAATAAGCTTACCTTGAAGTTCTTTTTTCAATTGTTCAGCTTCTTCATGCTGAGGAAGAAGCGATACCGTCTTGATATAAACAAGACGTGCAGCCATTTCAAGAAATTCCCCTGCTATTTCCATATTCTGTTCAGACATTCTGTCAATATACTCCATATACTGGTCAAGCAAAGTGACAATCGGAATATCATTGATATTAAGTTTATGCTTTGAAATCAAGTGAAGCATCAGGTCAAGGGGACCTTCAAAAATTTCAAGCTTAAACGACATTTGTTCCATTTAATTTACTCCAAATCATATAAATAACTTATCAATCCAAAGTGAAAGGAATCCCATGATTTCAATAGTTTTTACTCTAAGAAACGCAAGAGGAATATCCAATATTCCAAACCAAATCACTGCCAAAAGGATAATAAAAATAATGTTCTCATATTTCATAATCTTGAAATAAATCTTTTCAGGCAGAATTAGCAACAAAATTCTTGATCCGTCAAGTGGCGGAACAGGAATAAGGTTAAAAACAGCCAGCCCAACATTGATAAGCATTGCGTTTATGCAAATTATCGAAAGCTCCTCACTTATTCCAGTGTACAAAAGAATTTTTGACAAAATTATTGCAATATAAGCAAGAATAAGATTTGATACAGGACCTGCCAATGAAGAAAGAGCCATACCAATCTTACGTTTTTTAAATTTTGTAGGATTAATTGGTACAGGCTTGGCCCAACCGAAACCTGCCAAAAGCATAAGTACTGTTCCGAATAAATCAAGATGTTTTACTGGATTAAGTGTAATTCTCCCCTGCTTTTCCGCGGTATCATCACCAAGCCACTTGGCTACAAGTGCATGTGCACATTCATGCACTGGAAAAGCAATAAGCAGGATTATTCCATGGATAAGGATTTCTGTTATTCGTTCGGTAGAGAACATAATTAAATATGTATACCCCTTTCGGATATAATTACAATCATATTTAATATACCATATTCTTTACCAAATTACAAGGATAAATAACAATTTTTAGCTGCATTTCCAAAAATAATTTGAAATTTCAAACTTTTTTTCAAAAAAGGCTTGCAATTAGGAAAGTTTTGTGATAAAATAGTAGCGTTGACTTTATAAATGATATTGAAAAGGAGGTGTAACCCCATGGCAAAGTGCGATATTTGCGGAAAGGGTGTTACTTTCGGTATAAAGGTTTCCCACTCACATCACCGTTCCAACAGAACTTGGAAGCCAAACGTTAAGCGTGTAAAGGCTATTGTAAACGGTACTCCTAAGCATATCTATGTATGCACAAGATGTCTCCGTTCCGGCAAGGTTACAAGAGCTGTATAATTTACCGTATATGTACACAACAAACGGCACTGATTTTTCAGTTGCCGTTTTTTCTTTTTGTATATTTCCCTGCTGTTTATAAAATTTCGACCCAAGAATATAATTTCTCGGGTCGATTTTAATATGTTTATTCTATTATTTTTTTGTCTCCGTAATATTGAATTAATATCAAAACCAAAACACTTCCAGCAAGTATTCCGTCCATAATTCCCGCAGGTAGTAAAAACATCATTAATGATAATGTAATAATGCAGGTTATTACAGAAACAACTAATCTCCACATTTTATTCTTTAATAAACCTATTGCACCAATAAGCCTTAACACACCATATATTGCTGACATAACCATCATCATATGTAGGTTTTCTTGAAAATATGAGAGTTTAAATTCAAAATATTGCCCTATATCAAACTTATCCGTTCCTAAAACAAGTGCTGGTATCATTGCCAAAATACCGCCAAGTTCCATAAATCCACCATGAATAATCATTAATATAGCGGCTATTTTATACTTTTTCATGTTATAGTCCCTCCAATAGTTACTTTACATCAGAAAGCGTAATACCATTCTCACCAAGCGGAATTTCGTGGTCAAGTCCAACAAACTTGCCATTCTGCTGCCAGAGAACTTCCTTTACAAAGGCATATTTATCCTCGTCCCATGTCTTGAAATCGTCAAGGACAAGTCCACCTGTGTCGCCTGAGTTGGAATTGAAGCACCAGAATGTATGGTTTATTTTGTTTTCCTTGATAAGCTGACGGAGGTAGGTCATCCATTTGAGGTTAGGGTCACGCATAAATCCACCCCACTCGCCTATCAGCAATGGTGCGATATTCTGTTCCTGAATATAGAACCAGTTATCGTACCAACAATCTTCATAGAGGCTGTCAAAGGTATATCCACCCTTGAACCAAGGCTGTTCATAAACGGTTGGTCCGTAGTCGTGCGGTGAATAAACAAGCTTATTCTGATATTTGTCTAAGTCAACAGGGTTATCCTTTACGCCACGGAGGTTGCCGCCCCACCAAGTACAATAATAGTCACCCATATTTGTTGAGGAGAAATCGCCATTGGATTTTATATCCTTAGGGTAGATTTCAATACCTTCAACCATTACAAGAACGTTTGGATTTTTGCTGAGTACGGCATTTGCTGCCTTTTCAGAAATATATTTCCAGTTGTCAGAGTCTTTAGAGTCATCCCATTTTGCTCTTGGGGATTCATTTGCCTTGCCGTGTGGTTCATTTTTTAAGTCATATGCAATAATTGTATCATCATTTTTATAGCGTGCTGACATCCATGAAAGTGAGTCAAGGAAATCCTGTTCAGTAATATTGCCCTCTGACCATATTGGCTTCATATGACCCATGGCGTCGGTTTTAGCACTATGAATGTCAATCATAATCTTGATACCGTTGGCACGACACTGACCTACTACATAGTCAAAGATTTCAAGGCTGTTCATACCAACAAGATAAGAGTTGGTTGCCTGATTGAAATTTGCGTTCGGATAACTTCCGTTTGACCAATTCTTGATAAGCTCTGTAGAAATCGGAATTCGAAGCAAATTGAAGCCTCTGTCAGCAATTGCCGAAATCGATGTGTTCAGGTCGCAAGCCCAGAGGCCGTCGAAAGTATTTGTACCTGTATTGTAACCAAACCAGTTTATACCTGTAAGCCAAACTTCCTTGCCATTCTTATCAAGAATTCTACTTCCGTCTGTATGAAGCCAGTCATCTGTTGTTGGAGCAGGTACATTCTTAGCCTGCTTAATTTCAGGGTTATTGTTTCCAACAGAAACGCTATTGGAATTATTATTGTTATTATTGGAATTACTGTTAGATGAACCAGCAACCGTTGTTGTACCATATTTAACATTTGCGGCAGAAGCATCAATACTACCTGCATTGCATAAAATCATACCAAATGTTCCTTCACTTCCGCTGTCGATTTTTGAATTGTGTTCAACAGGAGTAACTGTAAGCATTCCGCCCTTTACAGCAATTTCACAATTCCAGAACTGATCAACACTTACACCTGAAGCTGCCTTGATTGTTACCGTCCAACTGCCAATTGATTTACCAGAGTCATTTTTTACAACACCATCAATCTGAGTAAATTTATTACTCCCATTATCCCAGCTGTTTGCAGAGTTAAGTGCAAGCGTTACATCATTACTTAAAGTTTGCTTCTCAGTCGAAGAAGTCTTTTTTTCTTCCTTTTTCGTAGTTGTTGATGCTGGTGTTTCATCTGTAATTACGTCTGCCTTTATTTCTACATTTTTATCAGAATCAGGTACAGCTGTTTCAGGTGTGTGTTCTGCATCAATAGCACCATTTCCACCATAAGGATCATAATTATCTGCAAATGGGTCATATCCTTCTTCAAAAAAATCAACAGACTCTGTTTGAGTTTCTTCAGTTTGGGTTTCTGATGTAGATACTACAGAAGAAGTTGTTGCCACTGTTGATGATGTTTCTTCATTATTTTTACAAGCTGTAAATGCTGATAAAATCATTACCGCAGATAAAATCAATGCTACTTTTTTTTTCATTATGTACTCCCCTTTTGTTAATCAATTCTCCAATCAATCGGTGTCACACCATGACTTATGAGAAAATCATTTGTTTTTGAAAAATGCTTACATCCAAAAAAGCCATTGAATGCCGATAATGGACTTGGATGCGCAGCTTGAAGAATAAGATGATTTGGATTGGTTATTAGTTTCATTTTCTGTTTAGCATTGTTCCCCCAAAGAATGAAAACCACAGGCTGTTCACGCTTATTCAGCAATTCAATCACTTTATCTGTAAATAATTCCCACCCCATATTACGATGAGAATTAGCTTGCCCGCCTCTTACAGTTAGCACCGCATTCATCATCAATACGCCATTATCAGCCCATTTTTTTAAATATCCATGATTTGCTGGAGGAATTCCTAAATCCGAGTATAATTCTTTATACATATTCTGCAACGACGGCGGTATCGCCACCCCTTTCTGAACGGAGAAGCAAAGACCGTGTGCCTGTCCGGGACCATGATATGGGTCTTGTCCTATGATTACGGCTTTAACGTCTGAATACGATGTAAATTTCAAAGCATTAAATATATCATACATATTCGGATAAACCTGATATGTAAAGTATTCTTTTTTCAGGAATTCACGTAAATTAAGATAATATTCCTTTTCAAATTCTCCTTTAAGCAGTTCATCCCATTCATTACCTATATTAACCATTTATATACCTTCCCTGTTTCTGATTTGTACAAACGCAGCATCAAGAAGTGCAATAGTATCATTCCACCTTATGTCAGAAGTTTCTGCACCGAAAACAATACAAACAACATCATGTTCAAAACGTTCTGCCGTTGCTACAACACAATATCCTGATTGATCAGTCATACCCGTTTTCAAACCATTTGCATACATATAATAGCAATCACTATACTCATGAAGAAGTTTATTTGAGTTTTCCCATGACACCTCTTCACCTGATATAAATGTTGCATATTTATTAGGTTTTCCCGCCGACTCCATAAGCAATGGTTTCTGCCGTGCATAAAGAGTTATTTTAAGCATATCAAGTACGGTTGTATAATGATTATCGTCATGAAAACCATCTGGTGCCGTAAAGTGTGTATTTTCCGCCCCAATATACATAGCTACCCTGTTCATTTCATCAACAAAAGTCTGTACAGCTTTTTCTGTGGCTATCATATCATTACCAGCAATAATACGTCCAACATTCGCTGCAGCAACATACGAAGCATCATTTCCGGATGGAAGCATAATTGCATCAAGCATTGTAGACAAATCCAATATATTTCCTTTATTGACAAACGCAAGACTTGATTCAGGATGAACAAAATCCAGTTCATCTCCAGCAATAAACTGAAAATCCTCCGATACATTATCCAGGATTACAGCCGCAGTAAGTATTTTGGTTGTGCTTGCAGGGAAACACTGCATATCGGCATTTTTGGCATAAAGCACTTCATCAGCCTGAATATCATAAACAATTGCATATTCAGAACGAATTATCATATCAATAGGATAATTACCCTTAAGTCTTGGCTGAGTTATATTATACTTAAGCAATTCCTTGTCGATTTCAATATCATTGATATTTACAGAATCTACGCTTTCTGTAGCCTCAAGAATTTCATCATTTTTCTCTGGTTCATCTGTAATATGATAATAATTTTCCGCATTTACGCTCAATGGGAGTTCAAGCGATTTATTAAACTGTACAACCCCGATAACAGCACCTACAATAATGGCAACTGAAAGAAATGCTCTTATTCGTGCATAAAGTATACGCCTTTGATGCTTTTTTTGAGCCAACTTTACAGACGTCCCTTTAGAAGAACGTAACCTTTTATTCATAAAAATATTACACCTTTCAAAATAACAGATATATAATATATTAACATATATTTTCTTCCATTTCAAGATGCAAATTCTGTTATATTTGTTATTTACATAAGAATTAGCCAGTAATAATTGACAACGATAATAATTTATGTTAATATATTTTTTATAAATTATTTTGAAAGAAGTTGAAAAAAATGGTATTATCATTTATTTTTCTCATCCTCGGATTTATCTTGCTCGTAAAAGGAGCAGATTTCTTTGTTGAAGGAAGTTCCACTATAGCTAAATATCTGAAAATTCCTTCAATAATTATTGGCTTAACAATCGTGGCAATGGGAACCAGTGCACCTGAAGCAGCCGTAAGTATTATTGCCGGAATAAATGGTTCAAATGATATTGCGATAAGTAATGTACTTGGTTCTAATATCTTCAATCTTTTAGTAGTAGTAGGCATCAGCGCAATTATTAAACCTATTACTATACAAAATCAAATTATAAAAAAAGAATATCCTTTTATGCTTATGGCTACAATTGTACTTATTGTCATGTCTTTTGACATAGTTATCGGTAACAGTGCAACAAACGCTATAACACGAAGCGAAGCTATTGTTTTGCTTATTTTCATGTGCGTATTTATATATTCTCTTATTTCTTCTGCACTTCAATCAAGAAAAGAAAACTCTTCAGAAGATTCAGAAAAACCAAAACACAGTATCCCAATAAGCATATTATTCACTCTTGGAGGCCTTGCAGGAATTATTATAGGCGGTCAATTTGTAGTTGATAGTGCAGAAAAAATCGCTCTTGCTTTTGGCATGAGTGAAACACTTGTTGGTCTTACAATTGTTGCTGTCGGCACTTCCCTTCCGGAATTGGTTACAAGTATTGTTGCTGCTAAAAAGGGAGAAAGTGACATTGCAGTTGGTAATGTAGTAGGGTCAAATATATTCAACATTCTTTTTGTACTTGCAGCATCTGCTGTAATTACACCAATGGGTGTTAATGCACTTTGCCTAACAGATATGCTTATTCTTATAGCAGCTTCATTGTTTGCTTATGTTTTTTGTATTACTAAAAATAAAGTTAACAGAGCTGAAGGCATAATTCTCACAACAGCATATGTAATTTATCTTGCATATGCAATTATCAGATAAGCTTTCAGAAAGGTTATAAAAGTATGTATAACAATTCTTCAAAGGTTGCAGCAATTCACGATTTATCAGGAGTAGGACGTTGTTCCCTATCTGTTATACTCCCTACACTTTCTGCACAGGGAATTCAGGTTTGTCCTGTCCCTACAGCTATTTTATCAGCACATACAGGAGGGTTCGGAGATATTGTACTCAGAGATCTGACAGATTATATTTTGCCTGCTCTTGAACACTACAAACGTCTTGAATACAAATTTGACTGTATATACAGCGGATTTCTTGCTTCTACTGAACAAATCGATCATTGTCTTGAATTTTTTGAGTATTATAAAACTGCTTTGAAAGTTGTTGACCCTGTAATGGCAGACCATGGAAAACCATATAAAACTTGTACCGCCGAATTACGTTCAAGAATGAAAGAACTTGTTGCAATAGCAGATATTATTACCCCAAATATCACGGAAGCTGCCATACTCTTGGGAGAAAATCCTGTTCAACCCGATATATCTATGCAGCAAGTCAAAAGCTATCTTGTACGCCTTTCGGAAATCGGCCCTAAAATTGTTGTAATTACAAGTGTATTCTCTGATGGTAAAACATATAATGTTGGATACGACCGCGAACACAGCAAATTCTGGAAAATACCCTATAATATGATAAATGCCAACTATCCTGGAACAGGAGATGTATTTGCTTCTGTACTTACCGGCTCTGTTCTCAGAGGAGACAGCCTTCCGCTTGCAATGAACAGGGCAACTACATTTCTTGAACGTGCCATAAAAACAACTTACAGCTATTCTACTGATACACGTGATGGAATTATGTTGGAAAGTTGTCTGGACTTTCTTATTTCAAATCCTACACTATGCGATTATGAACAAATGTAAGGGGCGATTGATATAAATAATCTTAACATTGTTCTTGTTGAACCTCAAATACCCCAGAATACCGGTAATATTTCAAGAACCTGTGCAGTAACAGGTGCTAAACTGCATCTCATCAAGCCTCTTGGGTTTGAAGTTACTGATAAAAATCTCAAACGTGCAGGACTTGATTACTGGAATGAACTGGATATTACTTATTATAACAATATGACTGATTTCATTGAGCAAAATCCGGGAAATTATTTTTTCTTTACTACTAAAGGTAAAAACACCTATAGTAATATAACATACCCTGATAACAGTTATCTGTTTTTTGGACGTGAAGATGCAGGACTTCCTGAAAGTCTGCTTGTAAAATATCCTGAACGATGTCTGAGAATACCGATGAGACCACGCTTAAGAAGTCTTAATCTGTCAAATTCTGTAGCAATTGCAGTATACGAAGTTCTGAGACAATGGGAGTTTCCTGAACTTGCTTCAGAAGGTAAACTTACACAATATAACTGGGAATAAAGTCAAAAATCCGTCAAGTATATAAACTTGATGGATTTTTTTTAATAATGTCTTGAATATTGTAATAAAATCTGCTACAATAAAGTGATATGTAATGAAAGGCAGGTTTAATTTATGATTTCTAAATTCACTAACCTTATTGACCTGAATGATATGCCTGTCAGTTGGTGGAACGAAGTTATTGACCTTGGTGCCAAAATATCGGATAACCCATCTGCTTATGCACACGAATGTGACGGAAAAATAATGGCCACACTTTTTTATGAACCGTCTACAAGAACTCAAATGTCATTCCAGACTGCCATGCTAAAACTTGGCGGCACAATAATCGGATTTGATAATCCTGCTACATCTTCGGTTTCCAAAGGTGAAAATCTCAAGGATACAACTAAAATTGTATCTAGTTATGCCGACATTATGGTAATGCGTCATCCACTTGAAGGTTCTGCAAAGGCAGCTGCACTTACTGCTGACTGCCCTGTAATTAATGCCGGAGATGGCGGACATTTACATCCTACCCAAACACTCACGGATCTACTTACACTTTCAAAAGAAAAAGGACGTCTTGAAAACCTCACAATAGGCTTATGCGGCGATTTAAAGAATGGAAGAACTGTTCATTCATTATGTAAGGCATTATCCTGTTATAAAAACAATAAATTTGTTTTAATCTCTACCCCTGAATTAAGGCTTCCTTTTTATATAAAAAGTATTCTTAATGCTTCAAACTGCACTTTTGAAGAAGTTGACTCCATTGAAGAAGCTATAGGAAAGCTTGATGTGCTTTACATGACAAGAATTCAACGAGAACGTTTTGCTTCACCTGAAGAATATGAAAAGCAAAAATATGTCTACAGACTTGACCATTCCAAAATGTTAAAGGCACAAAGGGATTTATGTGTGCTTCATCCCTTACCAAGAGTTGATGAGATTGCTATTGAAGTTGACGATGATCCCAGAGCACTTTATTTCAAACAAGCCAAATACGGTATGTATGTAAGAATGGCACTCATTATGACAATATTAAAAAATGAATACCCCACTAAGCTTTTGATTGGTAAAACCAGAAAAGGCAACGAATGTACAAATCCGAACTGTATTACCAACAAGGAAACTTATCTTCCTAAAAGCTTCCGAGGTATCGGAGATACACTTGAATGCGAATACTGTGATGAACGTTTTCTTCAAAAGCATTGATAAAAAGATAACTCCATCTTCTTTCGAAAATGGAGTTATCAATTTGTTTTTTCAATTGAACAACTAATTATTCAACAATGAATTCCTTAATTTTTGCGAAGAATTCAGAAGCATCATCTGTGTGAGCTTCAAGCTTGATAGGCTTGGAAAGGTCGAGGCTGAAAATACCCATAATAGATTTTGCGTCAATTGCATATCTTCCTGAAATAAGGTCAACATCATAGTCGCAGAGAGAAACTGTTGCAACAAAATTCTTGACATCATTAATTGTACCTAACATTACTGTAGTCTTGTTCATAAAAATGACCACCTTTCTTACGTTGCGAGAACCTGAAACATATTTTTTTCTTGTGATTTCGTCCTCTTGAATAGTTGTGTTTTGATTTACCTTCTTGGTATGAGCATAGCATAACATCTTTGATTTATTTAGTCAAGAGAATTCTAGAAAGTTTTTTTATTTTTGTAACAGTATGAATTTTCTACCAAAACGAAAAGGGTTTCGCTCAGCAATTTGCACAAAACATACGCGAGGTATTTATGAATATTCACATCATAACATTGGGATGCAAAGTTAATTTATACGAATCAGAAAATATAAAACAAAATTTTATCAGTCATGGATATACTGTTTCAAAATCAGAAACAGAAGCAGACATTTTTATAGTAAATTCATGCACTGTAACTGGTAATAGCGACAAAAAACTAAAAAAAGAATTACGACGCTTAAGAAGAGAATACCCATCATCTGTAATTGTTCTTACAGGATGTTTCCCACAAGCATTTTCAGAAGAAGCTAAAAAGCTTGATGCTGATATTATAACAGGAACTAAAAACAGGAATCTTTTACCTAAGCTTGTTTCAGAATTTTTAAGTACTTACATCAAAACATGCCATGTATCCGAATATGCAAGGAACGAAAAATTTGAATTAATGACAAATGTAGGTTATGAAAATAATACCCGTGCTTTTGTTAAAATACAGGATGGCTGTAATATGTTCTGTACTTATTGTATTATACCCTACTCGCGAGGAAATTTTCGTTCTAAACCTATAATGGATATTATTTACGAGGTTAAACAACTTGCAGAAGCGGGTTATAAGGAAATTGTTTTGGTTGGAATTAATCTTTCTTTTTATGGTATTGATTTTGGAAAAAGACTTATCGATGCAGTTGAAGCTGTTTGTAAGGTTGATGGCATAGAACGAGTCAGGTTAGGGTCTATTGAACCTGAAATTATAACAGAAGATGATATATTAAGATTGGCTAATTTAAAAAAACTATGTCCTCAGTTTCATCTATCCCTGCAAAGCGGTTGTGATAAAACTCTTAAGGCTATGAACAGACGATATAATACTACTGAATATAAAAGAATTGTTGATTTACTAAGAAAATCTTTTTACAATGTTGCCATCACAACAGATATCATGGTTGGTTTCCCAGGAGAAACGGACGAAGATTTTGAACAATCTTTGAATTTCATTCAAAAAATAGGTTTTTCAAAATCCCATGTTTTTCCATATTCCCCAAGGAAAGGAACTATAGCAGCAGAATTTGATAATCAGATTCCTGAAAATATAAAAAATATCCGCACAGCACAAATGATAGAACTAACTAATGAAAGCACACAAAAATTTCTTGAAAGTCAGTTAGGAAAAGAGTTTCCCGTTCTTTTTGAACGTGAAAAAACAGATGGAATTCATCATGGCTTTACACCAAATTACACACATGTAAAAATTTTAACAAAAAATTCAGATAAAAGTTTGCGTAATCAACTTTTTTATGTTAAAATAATAGAGTTAGGAAAAGATTGCTGTATTGGCGAAATTTTATCTTAATATTAAGGAGCGTAATATTTATGTCAGTTTTTCGTATTTATGTTGAAAAAAAGCCTGCATATGCCGTTGAAGCAAAAAATCTGCTTTCCGACGTAAAAACGGCTCTTCGTCTTGACAATCTCAGAAACATACGTCTTCTGAACCGTTATGACGCTGAAGGTCTCAGTGATGCTGATTTTACACTTGCTATCGGCAATGTATTTTCAGAGCCAGCTGTTGACACTTGCTATCGCACACTGCCTGAACTCAATGAGAATGAAACTGTTTTCGCTGTTGAATATCTTCCAGGTCAGTTTGACCAACGTGCAGATTCCTGCGAACAGTGTATTCAGATTCTTACTCAGGGAGAACGTTGTAAGGTTAAGAATGCTCGTATTTATATTGTGCAAGGCAAACTTTCAGTTGATGAACTTGCACAGCTCAAATCCTACATAATCAATCCTGTTGAAAGCCGTGAAGCTTCTCTTGAAGAAGTAGACACTCTTGCTTCGGAATATGAAATTCCTACAGATGTTGAAACACTTTCCAACTTTATTTATCTTGAGGAAGTCGAGCTTGTAAACTTTATCAACAAATATGGACTTGCTATGGATCTTGATGACATAAAATTCTGCCAGAAGTATTTCAAGGAAACTGAAAAACGTGATCCTACAATCACAGAAATCAGAATGATTGATACGTATTGGTCTGACCATTGTCGTCATACAACTTTCTCTACAATTATTGATGAAGCTACTATCAACGCTGACTACATTCAGAAAACATATGATGAATACATCAACATCAGAAATGAACTCGGCAGAAGCGATAAACCAATCACACTTATGGATATCGCTACAATTGGTGCAAGAAAACTAAAAAAAGATGGTGTTTTGAAGGATCTGGATGAATCCGAGGAAATCAATGCTTGTTCTGTTAAAATTAAGGTTGATGTTGATGGTGAACTTCAGGATTGGCTTCTTATGTTCAAAAACGAAACTCACAATCACCCTACTGAAATTGAACCATTTGGTGGTGCAGCTACATGTCTTGGCGGTGCAATCCGTGATCCACTTTCAGGACGTTCATATGTATATCAGGCTATGCGTGTAACAGGTGCAGCTAATCCGCTTGTTCCTGTTGAAGATACTATACACGGCAAGCTTCCACAGAGAAAGATTACGGTTGGCGCAGCTGCAGGCTATAGTTCTTATGGTAACCAGATTGGTCTTGCAACAGGTCACGTATCTGAAATTTACCACCCAGGTTATGTTGCAAAGCGTCTTGAAATTGGTGCTGTCGTAGGTGCAGCTCCAAAGGCAAATGTAATTCGTGAGTTACCTGATCCTGATGATGTAATTATTCTTCTTGGCGGTCGTACAGGTCGTGACGGTTGCGGAGGTGCTACTGGTTCTTCCAAATCACATACAGAATCATCTATCGAAAATTGCGGTGCAGAAGTTCAGAAGGGCAACCCACCTGAAGAAAGAAAGCTTCAGAGATTGTTCAGAAATCCTGATGTTACAAAGATGATCAAGCGATGCAATGACTTTGGTGCAGGTGGTGTTTCCGTTGCTATCGGTGAACTTACAGATGGTCTTGTAATTGACCTTAATAAGGTGCCTAAAAAGTACGACGGTCTTGATGGTACAGAACTTGCCATTTCTGAAAGTCAGGAACGTATGGCTGTTGTTGTACGCAAAACTGATGCTGACAGATTTATTGCTGAAGCTGCTAAGGAAAATCTTGAAGCAACTCTTGTTGCCGTTGTTACAGCTGAACCACGTCTTAAAATGAAGTGGAACGACAAGATTATTGTTGATCTTTCAAGAGAATTCCTTAATTCAAACGGTGCCGAAAAACATACTACTGTTTCTGTTCCTGTTCCAGTTACAAACCAGATTAAAACATACAGCGATACGCCAGATAGCTGGGAACAACTCATGACTAATCTTAACGTTTGCTCACAGAAGGGTCTTGTTGAACGTTTTGACTCAACAATTGGTGCAGGTACAGTCCTTATGCCTTACGGCGGTGCTTACCAGCTTACACCTACACAGGCTATGGCAGCTAAAATTCCTGTTCTCAAGGGTCAGACTGACACTTGCTCTATTATGGGTTGGGGCTTTAACCCATATGTTTCCGACAGAAGTCCATATCATGGAGCTATGTTTGCTGTAATTGAGTCAATTGCTAAAGTTGTTGCAGCAGGCGGAAGCTACAAGCACTGCTGGCTTACATTCCAGGAATATTTTGAAAGAACACAGAATAATCCTACACGTTGGGGAAAACCTTTCTCTGCACTTCTTGGTGCTCTTAAGGCACAGCTTGAACTCGGATGCGGATCTATCGGTGGTAAAGACTCTATGTCTGGTACATTTGAAAATATCGACGTTCCTGCTACACTCGTTTCCTTTGCCGTTTCAACAGCATCCGCTAAGAAGGTTATTTCTCCTGAATTCAAGAAAGCTGGTGATAAGGTAATTCTTATCGTTCCTGACCTTGATGAAAATGGCCTTCCTGTATTTGACAGCGTAAAATCCTGCTATGAAAAGGTTGAAAAACTTATTGCTGATGGCACAGCTGTTGCAGCTTGGGCAGTTGGTTTCGGCGGTGTTGCTGAAGCTGTTGCAAAAATGTCACTCGGTAACAGAATTGGTTTCAAATTTGATAAGAAGCTTTCCGAAGATCTTCTCTTCTACTCCAGATATGGTGCATTTGTTGTTGAGCTTGACGGTAATCCATTCACAGTCGAAAATGTAATTGGTGAAACAATTGCTGATTACAAGATTGACTGCAAGGATTACGTTGTTGATATGGCTGATATTCAGAAAAAATGGGAAGACAGACTTGAACCTGTATTCCCTTGCAATATCAAGACAGAAGACAAGCCTGCTAAAATTTTCACATACACAACCAAGGAACCAGTTCAGCACGCTTCTTCATTCGCTAAACCTCGTGTTCTTATCCCTGTATTCCCAGGTACAAACTGTGAATATGATACTGCAAGAGTATTTGAACGTGCAGGCGCTGACCCTGAGGTTGTTGTAATCAAGAATCTTTCTACAGCTGCTCTTGAAGATAGTGTTTCCTACTTTGAAAAGGCTATTAAGCAATCACAGATTATTATGATTCCTGGTGGATTCTCTGGTGGTGACGAGCCTGACGGTTCTGGTAAGTTTATCACAGCATTCTTCCGTAATCCACGCATCAAAGACGCTGTTCATGACCTCCTCGACAACCGTGACGGACTTATGCTTGGTATCTGTAACGGTTTCCAGGCTCTTATCAAGCTTGGTCTTGTACCATACGGAAAGATTGTTGATATGGAAGACAACTCCCCTACACTTACATTCAACACTATCGGCAGACACCAGTCTATGATGGTTAATACAAGAATTGCTTCCAACAAGTCTCCTTGGCTTGCAGGCTGTGAGGTTGGTGACATTCACAGAATTGCAATTTCCCACGGTGAAGGTCGTTTCGTTGCTTCTCCTGAGCTTATCAAGCAGCTTGCTGACAACGGTCAGATTGCTACACAGTACGTTGACCTCAGCGGCGCACCTACAATGGATATCCGCTTCAATCCTAATACTTCATTTGAAGCTATCGAGGGTATCACATCTCCTGACGGACGTGTGCTCGGTAAGATGGGTCATAGTGAACGTATCGGTTCCGAAATCTGCAAGAATGTTCCAGGTAATAAGGACCAGAAGATTTTCGAAAGCGGCGTAGCTTACTTCAAGTAATATTTTTAAAGTCACTTCCGAGGAATTGGAAGTGACTTTTTGTATAATAAAAATAGCCTGAGAAACCAAATTTCTCAGGCTATAATTTTTTAAAGGATAAAACAAATAAGACCGCCGCAGCCTTCGTTAATAATACGTTCAAGGGTCTCCTGAAGCTTCATACGGGCGTCAACGGGCATACGGTAAAGCTTGTTATGCAGACCCTCATTAACAAGCTCGTGGAGAGATTTGCCGAAGATATTGGACTCCCAGATTTTCTGTGGACTTTCCTCAAATTCTTTAAGCAGATACATAACCAGTTCTTCCGACTGCTTTTCTGAACCGACAATCGGACTTACTTCAGTTACGATATCAGCTTTCATCATGTGAATTGATGGTGCAGAAGCTTTAAGACGTACTCCGTACTTACCTCCCTGCTTTACAATCTCAGGCTCTTCGAGAGAAAGCTCCTCGATTGACGGCATTACAATTCCATATCCTGTTGCGTCAACCTCAGAAAGAGCATTCTCAATCTTTTCATATTTACGCTTAACAGCTGTAAGCTCCTTAAGAAGTGGCATAAGATCGCTTTCACAGGTAATTTCAATTCCCGTTTCTTCACCGAGAATTTTGAAGAAAAGATTATTTTCAAGTTCAACGCATATTTCTGCACTTCCCTTTCCAAGATCAATTCCAGAAATAGTTGCACTATTTATGTAATCACATTCTGAAATAATATCGGTTACACTATTAACATCACGCACAAATTTGACATTTTCTGCAGCCGCTCTAATACAATCAAAAACATCTCTCTTGAGCCAATGCCCTTTAACTAATCCAGTAACCCATTTGGGCATACAGATATTGATTTCTTTTACTGGGAAAGCATATAATACCTGCTTTAGAATTGCATTGATATCTTCTTCGTTTAAATCAACACAGTTTACAGGAATAACAGGTGTATTATATTTTTCTGAAAGCTCTGCAGCAAGCATTTTTGAACTTTCTGAATTTGGATAAAGGCAGTTCAACAAGATTACAAACGGTTTATTAATTGAATTAAGTTCATTAATAACACGCTGTTCAGCTTCTTCATATTCCTCACGAGAAATATCAGAAATACTACCATCTGTTGTGATTACAAGTCCAATTGTAGAATGATCCTGAATTACTTTTTGTGTACCAACCTCAGCTGCCATTGCAAATGGAATTTCTTCTTCAAACCAAGGTGTAACCACCATTCTTGGCGCTTCATTTTCGATATATCCTATTGCGCTTGGAACAATGTAACCTACACAATCAATCATTCTGACATTGAAACGTGCCTTATCACCAATTGTTACTTCAACAGCTTCCTCAGGAATAAATTTAGGTTCTGTTGTCATAATTGTCTTCCCTGCCGATGATTGAGGTAATTCATCTACTGCACGTTCACGACGATATTCACTTACAATATTAGGTATAACAAGATGCTCCATAAATTTTTTAATAAAAGTAGATTTACCTGTACGTACAGGACCAACTACACCAATGTAAATGTCACCATCTGTTCTTTTAGCTATATCACAATAAATGTCATTATTAATCATTTAACTATACCTCCATTGATTTATTTAAACGATTGGAATAAGAAGCATTTTATTATTTAAAATAATATTATCTTCAATTTCATTTTCTTCGATTATTGCATTGACAGATGTTCCGTATTTTTTTGCAATTTCCCATAAATCTTCATTTTCATCTGTATAATAAATTTTGAGTGCATATTTTTGTTTTTTTTCTAAAGGTGAATCTTCATTCACAAAAATATCAGTAATTCCTTGGATTACTGCCACATTCTTTATATGTCCGATTACTTTAAGTTCTGCTTTTATTTCTACAATGCTGTCTGTTGTAAGATTATATGAGCATGAAACAGGAATAAGTTTAATATTTACAATCGAACTATCCGATATATGTTCAACAGAAAATTCCGCTGTAAACGGTTCTTCATGTTCATAAATTATCGGACTTCCATTTGCATTCTTTCCAATGATACAATAATCTGCATTTCCATTAATAATAATGCTTTTATTTTCTGAGTTATTATGTACTGTAAAGTTTTTTACTGTACACCAGGCATCATAAATACATTCCAATTCTTCTTCGGAAGCTGATATTGTACTTTTGATCACGCAATTATTATTCATTTCTTTTGGAGGCAATTCAACTTTTACAGCAATTCTTTCATCTGTTGCTTTATACATTGTCGAGTATTCGTCAATAGCCAAATCTGATGCTGTTGTTCTATAAGCAGAACAAATAACGTTAATTTTAACATTACACTCTACATTCTCAGCAATTCCATCGCCGTTAGAACGCGGAACAATCTCGCAGGAAATAATATCCATATTGACAGATGAAACAAAACGCTCATCTACACCGTCCATATCAATTACCTGAGAAAAAGGAATTGTAAACTGCATTGTTTCAATTCCTTTTTCACAATGAGTGTACAACATGTTTACACATATCTCACCTTTTGCAATAACTTTATTTGCTATAATTTTTTTGTCACTTGATGTTATTACGGCACTGCTTCTGATAATATTTACAACAGGTGGTTTTGATGAACCTAAATTGAATTCATCTGAAACAGTAACAATCCTATTATTTTTGATATGGTCTGATGGATATACAACTGACGTTTTTTTAAGATAAACATTACCACCTGATACATCTGTAATAACTTCATTTGAAATTATATCAGATATAGTAACATCCGTTGAAACAGCACCTCTTACATCTATCCTTCGCTGATTTACCGCACGGCAATTCATATAATTAATGTGCGGAATAATACTTACATCTGGATTTATGCAGTTTTTTTCAAGATCAACTTTTTTTGAATAAACCAGTTTTTGTTCAATTACATGCACAGCATTACTGTTTTCTGAGCAGTATAATATACGAATATTTACTACCATTTCATAAATCAGTTTATCGTTACTTACATCATAAGAAATAATATTGGGAACAGCAATACATTTCAATATTTTGAACATCTCCGGCAGATAATCCGGAAGAATATAATCAAGTTCAACTGATTGCTCGTATGTTTCTGAAAATATTACCTCTGTAGATGATATTTTTTCTTTTGTTACCTTTAATTCCATACAAATTCCTCCTTGTTTATAGTTCATTACAACTACTAAATAATCTATATTCTTTAAATACAGCTTGTATTCCTATTACTATTAAAACAGATATGAACAAATCGTTAAACTTTCTAAACCCCTTGCATTTTTTATGTATATGTTGTACAATGTAATCAATTACATAACAAAGGAGTTTTGTGTATGAAGTTTGCAGATGGCTTTTGGCTTAACAAAAGAGGCTATGAAGTAAATTATGCTTCTCAGGCCTATGAAATTCAGACCGGCAAAAACTATATTAATGTTCTCGCTACTACCAATTATATCCAGAACAGAGGTATGACTCTTGGTGGTCCTGTTCTTGACATTACTTTTGCTTCTACTCAGAAAGATGTTATCAAAGTTACTATTGATCACTACAAAGGCACTTTGGATAATATGCCTAAATTTGAACTTAACGAAGATCAGGGATTTATTCCTGAAGTTATTGAAAGTTCTGATTACTGGGAGCTTATTTCAGGAAATACAAAGGTAAGAGTTGGTAAATTCAATTGGAATATTCAATATTATTACAAGGACAAAAAGCTTACAGGTGGCGCATGGAGAGCTACTACTGTTGTTAATGAAAATCAGTTCAGTGTATCTACACGTCTTGCACACACACAGGACGAAACATTCTGGAGTTATCCTCAGGATGAACGCAGTACATATATGCGTGAGCAACTTACTCTTTCTGTTGGTGAAAATATTTACGGATTCGGTGAAAAGTTTACCACCTTTGTAAAGAATGGTCAGAGTGTTGAAACATGGAATTCCGACGGCGGTACTTGCTCCGATCAGTCTTACAAATGTATTCCTTTTTATGTTTCTTCAAGAGGTTATGGTATATTTGTAAATAGCTCTGATAAGGTTTCTTATGAAGTTGCTTCTGATACAGTTTCAAAGGTTTCCTTTACTGTTCCTGGTGAACACCTTGAATATTTCATGATTGGCGGCGAAAACCTTACAGAAGTTCTTGCTAATTATACAACTCTTACAGGTAAGCCTGCACTTCCTCCTGCTTATACATTCGGTCTGTGGCTTACTACTTCCTTCACAACAAACTATGATGAAGAAACTGTAAGTTCCTTTATTGATGGTATGGCTGAACGTGATATTCCGCTTCAGGTATTCCATTTTGACTGCTTCTGGATGAAGGAATTTGAATGGTGTAACTTTGAATGGGACAAGCGTCAGTTCCCTGACCCTGCCGCTATGCTTAAAAGACTCAAAGCTAAGGGACTTGAAATCTGTGTATGGATTAACCCTTACATTGCTCAACGTTCAAAACTTTTTGATGAAGGTAAGGCTAATGGCTACTTCATAAAGAATCTTGATGGCAGTGTATTTCAGGCTGACTTGTGGCAGCCAGGTATGGCTATTGTTGACTTTACGAATCCTGATGCTTGCGAATGGTATGCTTCCAAACTTCGTGCACTCTGCGATATGGGCGTAGACTGCTTCAAGACTGACTTTGGTGAGAGAATTCCTACAAAGGTAAAGTATTTTGACGGTTCTGACCCGATTGCAATGCATAACTATTATACTTATCTTTACAACAAGTGCGTATTTAACGTTCTCAAGGAATATTACGGCGAAAATAAGGCTTGTCTGTTTGCACGTTCTGCAACAGCTGGTGGTCAGCAGTTCCCTGTTCACTGGGGCGGTGACTGTTCTGCAGAATACACTTCTATGGCAGAAACACTCCGTGGCGGACTTTCTCTTTGTCTCTCAGGTTTTGGTTACTTCAGCCACGATATGAGTGGATTTGAAGCTACTGCCACACCCGACATCTACAAGAGATGGGCTGCATTTGGTCTGTTCTCCTCTCATTCACGTCTCCACGGTAACAGTTCTTACAGAGTTCCTTGGAACTTTGATGAAGAAAGCTGTGATGTTCTTCGCTTCTTCACAAAGCTCAAAGGTAAGCTTATGCCTTATATCTGGGGTCAGGCTATCAAAACATCTTCTGTCGGTGTACCAATGATGCGAGCAATGGTTATTGACTATGCTGATGATCCTGTCTGTCTCAACCTTGATCGTCAGTATATGTTCGGCGACAATATCCTTGTTGCTCCTATTTTCAATGAAGAAGGCACCGCTGAATTCTATGTACCCGCTGGCAAATGGACAGATATCATCTCCGGTAAGCAGTACGAGGGTGGCAAGTTCTACAACGAAAAGTTTGACTATTTCTCTCTCCCATGCCTTGCTAAGCCAAACAGCATTATTGCTTACGGTAACTTTGAGAAGAACTTTGAGTATGATTATCTTACAGACACTGAGTTCGTTATTTACGAGCTTGAAGAAAGCAAAACAGCTGAATGTAAGATTTATAACACTGAAGCTGAACAGATTTTCACTCTTACTGCTACAAATAACAGTGGAAAGATTGAAGTTTCTTATACTAACACAACTTCTTCTTTTAAGATTAGGGTTTTCGGAAAGGATGCTATTACAGTAAATCCAACTTCCGAAGGTAAGGTTATTATCAATCTTTAATTTAAAAATGAAACCTCCTGTCTTTTGGCAGGAGGTTTTTTGTGTACTTGACTTTTTATGGCAGCATTGTTATAATTTACTTATTGACATATCAGAATATTGAGAGGATAATCACAATGAATATTGCAATCAGATCTATTGTTATTGAAGATTATGACGGGATTTTTGAGCTATGGAACAGTACAGAACAATCAAGACGTGCGTTGAATCCTGTTGATGACAGCAGAAATGGAATTGAACGATACTTGAAACGTAATCCTACAACCTGTTTTTTAGCGTATATAAATGATGATACCAAGAAGATAGTTGGTGTAATACTTACAGGTCACGACGGCAGACGTGCAATTGTTCATCATATGTGTGTTCACCCTGATTACCGCCGTCAAGGTATTGCTCATATGCTTGTTCAAAAGGCAGAAGATGCTTTGCGCAAAGAAGGCATCACTAAAATATTCGGTTTGGTTTTTAAGGATAATGATTCGGCAAATGCATTCTGGGAAAAACAAGGATATACGCTTCGTACTAATTTGAATTACCGTAACAAAAGTCTGAATGAAGATGTTCCGCAAG
The DNA here is from genome assembly GCA_045606725.1 of Oscillospiraceae bacterium. Taxonomy (GTDB): domain Bacteria; phylum Bacillota; class Clostridia; order Oscillospirales; family Ruminococcaceae; genus RGIG8773. The sequence continues at coordinate 59,359 of JAZUSM010000113.1, forward strand.
GAGAATGAGTTTTTTTATGGATGAGTTATTGGTATATGCAATATTGATATATGATGGATTTGATTTAGAAGATGAATTTCAGAGCCGTCTTGATGATATATTTCTCAATAATCCAAATAATGATGTTTTATTAGAATTAGAATGTATGAATAATATAAAAAATCAAGTTATTTACATAAGAGCAAACTTTGATTACAATAATATTAACATTGAAGATTTCGGTAAAACACTGATTAAAAAGTTAAGAATATTATATTATTCTACTGATTTAACATATTTCGCTAGTAAGATGTATCAAGTATGGGAATCCTTACCTGGTAATATACAGGATATTGAACCATTTCACACTTTAACATATGGTGATGAGCCATTATGCTACAATGATGAACAACAATCAAGATTACTTATTGAAAAAATGCTTAATTATTATGAAAACAGCTGTCAGGATTAATTCCCAACAGCTGTTAGTTTTATTGATTATCTTTTGCTCTAATTTCTGTTCTTCTGATTTTACCGCTGATTGTCTTTGGAAGTTCATCAACGAATTCAACAATTCTTGGATACTTATAAGGTGCGGTATTAACCTTAACGTGGTTCTGAAGCTCCTTGACAAGTGCTTCGTCACCCTTATCCTTATAGTCCTTTGTAAGAACGATTGTTGCCTTAACAACCTGACCTCTGATTGGATCCTTTGCACCAGTCACAGCAACTTCAAGAACAGCAGGATGCTCCATAAGAACACTTTCAATTTCAAATGGTCCGATACGATATCCTGAAGCCTTAATTACGTCGTCAGTACGTCCTACATACCAGAAGTAACCATCCTCATCCTTCCAAGCTGTATCGCCTGTGTGGTAAATGTCGTTATTCCAAGCATTATTGGTAGCCTCAGGATTCTTATAGTATTCCTTGAACATACCAATCTGATGCATACCGTTTGTACGAATAACAATTTCACCTGTTTCTCCAGCAGGAAGTGAGTTACCGTCCTCATCAACAATATCAACATTGTAGAGTGGAGTTGGTCTGCCCATTGAACCCGGCTTTGGTTCCATACCCGGAAGGTTAGCAACAACAAGCACCGTTTCTGTCTGACCAAAGCCTTCCATAAGCTTCAGACCAGTATATTCAAGCCATCTGTTGTAAACCTCAGGATTGAGTGCTTCACCTGCAATTGTAGAATATTTGAGGTTGGAAAGATCGTAATTTTCAATACCCTCTTTGATGAACATACGGTACATTGTAGGAGGAGCACAGAAAGACGTAATCTTATAATTCTGGATTTTTGTAAGGATATCAGCAGAGTTAAAGCGGTTGAAGTCATATACGAAAACTGTTGCTGCACAAGCAAACTGACCATACATCTTTCCCCACATACATTTTCCCCAGCCTGATTCAGAAATTGTCAGGTGAATTGTATCTTCCTTGATATTGTGCCAGTATTTTGCAGTTTGAATATGTGCTACAGCATAATAATGGCTGTGGAGAACCATCTTTGGGTAGCCTGTTGTGCCACTCGTAAAATAAAGAAGCATATCATCGTCAACTTTATTTTCAATACGCTCAAGGGTTTCTGAATATTTGTCCATTTCTTCATCGAAGCAAACCCAACCATCACGATTGCCTCTCACAATATACTTTTCCTTAATATCAGTATATTCTGTAAGTGATTCTTCAATATGTTCAGTAACCTCTCCGTCTGCTGTTGCGATAACATATTTTACATCAGCAGCTTTGAAACGATATGTGTAATCCTTTTTCATAAGCTGATTTGTAGCTGGAATAAGAACAGCACCAATCTTACAAAGAGCAATAGTAAGGAACCAGAACTGATAATGACGCTTCAAAACAGCAAGAACCTTATCGCCCTTCTTTATTCCATGGGCAATAAGCATATTTGCAACCTGATTTGATTTCTTCATAAGGTCAGAATATGTGAAGATATGCTCCTCACCTTCCTCATTTACCCAAATCATTGCACGACGTTCAGGTTCATTCTTTGCAATTTCATCAATTACATCATATCCAAAATTATAGTTTTCGGGAACATGTACGTCAAATTTATTAAGTATACCGTCAGCATCATATCCGTCAGAAACATACTTTTTATATAAGTCTTTCATTTCCATATTTGTTACAACCTTCTTTGAAATATTACTTGATAAGTATCGCAAGGAACTCGCAATTTTCGCCATTTGTAGCAATCATACCATGAGGGGCTCTTGAATCATAAATAATTGAGTCACCTGCTGTAAGAACCTTAATTTTACCATCAATAACCAGTTTAAGACTTCCTGAAAGTATGTAGTCATACTCCTGACCTTCATGTACAGAAAGTGAAATCGGCATATCCTGTGCTTCATCAGAATATGGTGCTTTAACAAGGAACGGCTCTATTTTCTTATCTTTGAACATATAAGCAAGATGATGATACTCAAAGCCTTCACGACGTTTAACAGGAAGACCTGTATCCCTTCTTACAACACAGTAACGTTTAAGTTTTGGATTTTCACCGGTAAGAATTTCAATGATATCAACACCAAATATCTCTGCACACTTATAAATAAATGTTACAGAAAAATCTTTCTCACCATTTTCAATAAGTGAATATTCCTCAATTGAACAACCTGTCTTATCACACATTTCCTCAATGGAAATTCCGAGAATATCACGCAGTCCTTTTAATCTTTCTGCAACTTCTTTAATGCTGTAATTCATATTCCTGACTCCTTTTTTATATATTAAGGATTTGTATACGACGTAAACTCACATATTAATATTATAACATAACTATATCTGCATTTCAATAACTATAACTAAAAAGAATACCATTTTAACAAATAATTATAGATGTGAAGCAAGTAACGATGAATACTTTGCTCTGAATTCTGCAAAAGTACCATTGTCAAGTGCTTCACGTATCTTTTCCATAAGTGTATTATAAAAATAAAGGTTGTGCATAACAGCAAGACGTCCAGCAAGTTGTTCATTAGCTTTAAAAAGATGTCTGATATATGCACGGGAAAAATTACGGCAGGTTGGACAATCGCATTCAGGATCAAGCGGTAATGGATCTGTTTCATAGCACTGATTTGTTGCATGCATAATACCATTCCATGTAAAAACTGTAGCATGACGTGCATTTCTGCTTGGCATAACACAGTCAAAAAGGTCAACTCCCCTTGCAACAGCTTCAATAATATTTGACGGAGTGCCTACACCCATTAAATAACGTATTTTTTCTTTAGGCATAACAGGTTCTACCGAATCTATAATGCGGTACATATCCTCTGTAGGTTCACCTACAGCAAGACCGCCAATTGCATAACCATCAAGATCAAGTTTTGCAATCTCTTCCATATGATTGATACGTAAATCTTCAAATGTGCAACCTTGATTTATTCCAAATAACATCTGCTTTTTATTTATCGTATCATGTAAAGCATTAAGTCTTTCCATTTCATCTTTACAACGATACAGCCATCGAACCGTTCGTTCACATGAACGCTTTGAATATTCATGCGTCGCAGGATTTTCTACACATTCATCAAACGCCATTGCAATTGTGGAAGCAAGATTTGATTGAATTTGCATACTTTCCTCAGGTCCCATAAATATCTTGCGTCCATCAACATGGGAATTAAAATATACGCCTTCTTCCTTGATTTTACGCAATTTTGAAAGTGAAAAGACCTGAAATCCTCCGCTATCAGTGAGAATTGGCTTATCCCAGTTCATAAATTTATGAAGGCCGCCCATTTCTTTGATTACTCTGTCAGATGGACGTACATGAAGATGATATGTGTTACAAAGTTCAACCTGACATTTTAAATCTCTAAGGTCTATTGAAGAAATACCGCCTTTAATTGCAGCTGCGGTACCAACATTCATAAAGCACGGGGTCTGAAATGTTCCATGAACCGTTTCAAACTTTCCTCTTCTTGCTTTTCCCTCCTGTTTTATCAGTGTATACATAATAAATTAATTATATACTCCTTTCTTAAATAGTTATATTTAAAAATAAAAATAACAGTATGAAATTGATTTATTTACAACATTCTTATTATACATCAAAAACTGTTGTTTTTCAATATATAACCTAAAATATTTATATACTAAAAATGTCATAATAATATTATTAATATAATAGAAAGGGATGAACACATTGAAAAATACCGAATTAATTAACGCATTATATCAAAATACTGAAATGGGTATAAGTTCAATAAAAAAACTGTATCCAAAAATTAAAAATACAAATTTAAAAAACGAAATAAAAAAACAACTTTACAACTATAAAAAACAACAAAATAATATTATCAATTCAATGAAAACAAACAAAATAACACCTCATAAAGTTCCGTTAATGATTAAAACAATGACATCTACCGGAATTGCTTTAAATTGTGCTAAAGATAGTTCATCAGAGCACATAGCAGAAATGCTTATTCAAGGCACGAATATGGGAATTATAAAAATAAATCAAGCATTAAACAGAACATCTTTTTTAAATTCCGAATTCACAAATGTTGCCAAAATAATGCTTCAAAAAGAACAGCAATATATAGATAACTTAAAAAAATATTTATAATACTCGCAAAAGTCATATTCTTCAAAATTTTAAAGATAGGAGGATTCATGCTTCTCGTAAAGCATGATAATATAATGAAAGAAAGACTCATAAAACATGGAAATCAAGCTAAAGTTAATCCTAAATATCCAAATCAGATAAATGGCAAATATTACACTAATGTTATAACATATAATAAAACATTATCTGATGGAAGTGTAGTTAACGTATTTGAAGATAACGCAGAAATTGCACGAGATGAAGCAAATGATATTAGATTATCATAAAAATAATGGGGATGTAGCAAATACATCCCCATTATTTAAATTTGCTTTAGATAATACTTCTTTCTGTTCTTATTCGCTTTTATGACTTTCATTCTTGAAAATTCTTCGCGCTCCTTTTCATCAAGGCTATTGATTATAAATTTAAGATTAGCTTTATATTTAGGAATTACAATATTCTGGAGCGCATTAGCCCTTGTTTGAGTCTTACGAATTGAATTAGTTAATCTATAAATGCTGTTTTCAATTTCAGCCAACTCCAAAGTGAGATATTTAACCTTTTCAAAACATATATATGCCATGTCGACATTTGAATCTGTATATTGCAATCCATAATTCAAAACAGGTCTTTTTAATTCGATAGATAACTTTGGTAATTCGCATCCCATTACACTTCTGTAAGAAATACTTATCGAATTATCTACTGGAATAGAATTCGAAATGTTTTCAACAATACCATGAGAAATATTAGCTATCTGAAGTGCAGAATAAGCTTTTATATACATATTATCAATTGTTTCACATAACTTTTTTGCATCACCAACAAGCATCATAAGCTCACGAATTAGTATATTTCTTTTTTTATCCAAAAGCTCATAACCAAGATTGGCAAGTGCCAAAGATTTCTGTAAATTAATAAGATTTCCTTTTGTTGCAAATACTTGCTCCGCCATAGCTACCTCCCTCCTTTTTTCAGCTTAATTAAATAATAATGCTGCTTTAGGATTATATTTCTCATTAAGAATTTTTTCGTTAATTCTGTCTAATGCTGATTTAGGCAACAATGAAAGTAAATTCCAACCAAGATCAAGGGTTTCATCAATTGTTCTGTTTTCATCAAATTCCTGAGTCAAAAAATATTTCTCAAACTTTTTGCCAAATTCCATGTACGCTTTATCAAGCTCAGAAAGTTCATCTTCACCAATTACGGATGCTAATGCTCTTGCATCCATTACTTTGGCATAACACGAAAAAAGTTGATTTGACACATCTGCATGGTCAGCACGCGTATATCCCTCGCCAATTCCATCTTTCATAAGTCGTGACAAAGACGGCAATACGGATATAGGAGGATAAACACCTGTTTGATCTAGTCCACGGTCAAGTACAATCTGCCCCTCTGTAATATATCCTGTCAGGTCAGGAATTGGATGAGTAATATCATCATTAGGCATCGTAAGAATTGGTATTTGAGTAACTGAACCCTTTGAGTCATTTATAATACCTGCACGTTCATATAACGAAGCTAAATCCGAATACAGATATCCAGGAAAACCTTTTCTTGCAGGGATCTCACCTTTTGAAGAAGAAAATTCTCTTACAGCCTCAGCATATGATGTCATATCTGTTAGTATTACCAATATATGCATATCCTTTTCAAAAGCAAGATATTCTGCTGTTGTCAATGCACATCTTGGTGTAAGTATACGTTCAATAATAGGATCATTTGAAAGGTTTATAAACATTGCAACCTTTTGAAGAACACCACTTTCTTCAAAACTTCTTCTGAAATAATCCGCCACATCATTTTTTACGCCCATTGCTGCAAAAACAACAGCAAATTCCTGCCCATTTTCTTCAGCTATTTCAGCTTGTCGAACTATTTGGACAGCCAATTTATTATGTGAAAGTCCTGAACCAGAAAATATAGGAAGCTTTTGCCCTCTTATAAGTGTCATAAGGGTGTCAATGGATGAAATACCTGTATGAATATAATTTCTTGGATAAGAACGTGAAACAGGATTAATTGGTTTTCCGTTTATATCTGACGTTTTTTCAGCAAAAATCTCTCCCAAACCATCAATTGGTCTTCCAGCACCATTAAATGTTCTTCCAAGCATTTCAGGTGATAACGCAATTTCCATAGGATGCCCCATAAAATGAGTACGTGTATTGGTTAATGATAAACCATTTGTTCCCTCAAAAACTTGCAGAACAACTTTTTTACCTGATACTTCAACTACACGCCCATTTCTTGAAGAACCATCATCAAGTCGAATTTCAACCACTTCATCGTAGGAAATTCCTTCAACATTATCAAGAATAATTAAAGGTCCGTTTATTTCACTTAATCCAATATATTGTAAGTTCATTTCAGACCTCCAACATTACTTTCTTAATTTTTTGTTCAATTTCCGCTGATAGAGTTCTGAATAATTCAGGTTTATCATTTGGAATATCATATTTCATCTTTATAACCTTTTCAAAAATCCCCAAATTTACAATTTCACTTAAAGGAATACCACTCATAACTGCTTTCAGACATTTATCATATAGTTCAAGTATAATACTCATCATCATAAACTGCTTTTTCAATGGTACATAAGTATCATCCTTATGATAGGCATTTTGTTGCAAAAATCCGACTCTAACAACACGAGCTATTTCTATTATAAGCTTTTGTTCTTCAGGAAGAACATCTGATCCAATGAGTTTTACGATTTCCATAAGCTTATTTTCTTCAAGAAGAATGTTTGAAATTCTCTGACGATACTTAAGAAAATCTATACTTACATTTTCATTATAATAATCAGTCAAGTCATCAATGTACTCCGAATAACTATCATTCCAGTTAATAGCAGGATAATGTCGTGCATATGCCAATGACTTATCAAGCGCCCAGAAACAACGTACAAAACGTTTTGTATTCTGTGTAACTGGCTCAGAAAAATCAGATCCCTGAGGTGAAACAGCACCTATAATTGTTATTGAACCTTCATTATTATTAAGTGTTTCAACATAACCAGCTCTTTCATAAAATTCTGAAATTCTTGACGGAAGATATGCAGGAAAGCCTTCTTCAGCTGGCATTTCTTCAAGTCGTCCGCTTATTTCTCTAAGAGCTTCTGCCCATCGTGATGTTGAATCTGCCATTATTGCAATATGATATCCCATATCACGATAGTATTCAGCAAGTGTAATACCAGTATAAATTGATGCTTCACGTGCAGCAACTGGCATATTGGATGTATTGGCAATAAGAACTGTTCTGTCCATAAGCGCTTTACCTGATTTAGGATCAACAAGCTTTGAAAATTCTTCAAGAACCTGTGTCATTTCGTTACCACGTTCACCGCATCCTATATATACAATTATATCTGCATCGCACCATTTTGCAAGTTGATGCTGTGTCATAGTCTTTCCTGTACCAAATCCTCCTGGAACAGCCGCAGTTCCGCCTTTAGCAATAGGAAGTATAGTATCAATAACACGTTGACCTGTAACAAGCGGTTTATTAATTGGAAGTCTTTTTTTAAAAGGTCTGCTTTGCTTGATAGGCCATTTCTGACATAACGTCAGATACTCTGTATCTCCATTTTCAGTCTTAATCTGAACAACATTATCATTAATTGAGTATTCTCCATCTTCAGCTGTCCAAATAATTTCACCTTTCATTTTAGGATTAAGCAAACAACGATGTTCTATCGTAGATGTTTCAGGACACACAGCATAGACATCTCCGCCATTAAGGTAATCTCCTACTTTAACAGTAACTGTTACAGCATATTTTTTTTCTGCATCAAGCGCAGATACATCCGTACCCTCCATAATAAAGCTTCCGCTTATATTTTCAAGCTGCTTCAAAGGACGTTCAATACCATCGAATATATTAGAAATTATTCCAGGACCTAATGTAACTGACAAAGGTGTACCGCTTCCCACAACCACTTCTCCTGGCTTAAGACCTGTTGTTGATTCATAAACCTGAATAGTTGTTTCCTCAGAATTAATACCTATAACTTCACCAACAAGACGTTTGGCTCCAACAAATACCATTTCCAGCATTGAAAAATCCTTAGTATCTCTTACTTTGACAACAGGACCGTTTATAGAAAAAATCGTATTCAAATCAATTCTCCTCATCGGACTTTATCTTGCAAAAACATTACTTTTAATAAATGCTCTCTTTTTTTCTTCAAGAGCTAAATCGAAAGTTCGATCAATAATAGTTCCTCTTTCAGGATTATAAACAATTATTCCGCCAAATATAATTTTTTCACTAACTAAAATTTTCAGATTTCCAGCAGATACTGCTTTCAACAAAAGTTCTGAATATTTCATATCTTCTGAACCTAAATAAATCTCTGACCCATCTGAAATATGCATCAACAGCAAATTCTTGATAAGCATATCCACATATTTAGGTGTTGTTCTGAATTCTTTTAATTTCTGTTCAATGCTTTCAAAAATTCTATCAACAATTAATTCCTTGTGGCGAATAATTTCTTTTTTGGCACTTAGTTCCGCATCAGATATTCCTTTTACAAAACACTTATCATTTTTTTGATAATTGACATTATAATGCTTTTCAGCCACCTCATCAGCCTCTTTTTCAGCCTGATAAAGTATTATCGCTCTTTCTTTTTCAGCATTATCAATCATTACTTTAATTTTACTGTCAATTTCATCATTTACAGCCTTAATAAATTTATTTAATTTTTCATTATCAGTATTCATAATACATTTCCCCACCTTTAATATTTTTAGGGATATCTATATTTTCAAACCAATAGCTGATTCAATGTAAGCTGAGATTGTTTCGGAAATATTAGATGTTGCATGACGATCAGGAATTTCAACAACAAGAGGACACCTTTTATTAAGTTTATATTCATACACCAATTCTTTGCATAATTCCACAAGCTTTTCTGTTATAAGAACAACTGCTATATTTTTATTATCTTCTATATTTTGAAATACTTTTTTCACCTCATCGGCTGTATGAACAACTACTCCTTCAATTCCCGCAAGACGCATGCCCATTTGGGTATCAACATTATCACTTATCAAATAAAACTGCATATTTCCTCCAATAGCTATTACATGAACAACATAAGAAGGGCAATGATAAATCCGTAAAGTGCACATCCTTCGCCAAGTGCAACAAAAATAAGTGATTTTGAAAAAGATTTCGGATCTTCACTTACTGCACCAATTGCAGCAGGAGCTGCTGCCGCAACAGCCAGTCCACCGCCTATAGAACCAAGACCAACCGCAAGTGCAGCTGCTATATATCCTATTCCTTTGTCTGTTATTTCAGCGTCTTCTTCCATTGCTTCAACATTTTCAGAAACAATAGCGGTCTGCTCTTCCACCTCTTCAGCAGAAGCATATATTCCAATTGGTAAAGCTGTAAAAACAATCATTACTCCGAAAAAAGTACAGAAATTTGCCAAAAGAGCATTTCTGATTGAGCGTTCACCTTTTTTCTTTTTTACTGCAATAATTACAGGTGCAAAAAGAAGTGTAATAATAACAACAGGAAGTAAAAACAAATATAACATAATAATGCCTCCAAAAATCATTCTATTGTTTCATCATAATTAATCTTTATCGGAACAAATGGCTTACCATCACCAGAATAAAAACGAGAAAATATTTCATAAAATTCAAGACGTAAAGTTTGAATACCAACAAGCAAACCTTCAATTGCCATAACAAATATATTACCTAATATTATTACAATCGGTACGGCCGATGCAGAAACCTGTTCTGCAAGTTCCATTACAACAAGCATCATTGATGCATGAGAAAGCACAAAACCTCCTATACGCACAAAAGAAAGTGTATTCGTTGCATATCCGAGTAAAAATTCAAATACTTCAAAGAAATTTGAAGCTATAAAGTCAGTAAGTCCTTCTTCCAAAACATATTTCTTACCTTTTATCCAATACGACAAAGGCTCACGCAAGAACATTGCAACAAGCGGAAGAACAATTAAAAATATTACATATGACGTTGTAAATATTTTAATTCCTGAAAATGTTCCTATTGCTCCTACAAGAATAGAACCAAAAAACACCAGACCTGCAACACCATTATTTCCAAATAAAGCATCTTCCGATTTCTTATTTTTAATTCCTATAATAATATTGATTAATATAGAAATTATCATTATCAACACACCTAATGAAATAGCTCCAACAAGAATTGTAGTTACATTATCCATAATCTTAAAAGGAAGAAATGTTATTCCCAAAGCTTCGTAAAACGGATCCAACAATTCCTCAAATCCGAAGACACTTCCATATAACAATCCAAAAAAAGCACCGGAAAGACCAATTCTTGTAAGTATAGGTCCAAGAGCAAATTTTTTTATTTTCCACAGAATTGCTCCTGCAATTGCGAGAACTATTCCCTGTCCAACATCACCAAACATAATTCCAAATAATAAAGTATATGTCACAGCAACAAAAGTTGTCGGATTAATTCCGTTATACGATGGAAGTCCATACATTTCTACAAACATAGAAAATGGCTGAGTAAATTTATTATTCTTCAACTTAACAGGAGGTTCCAGTTTTCCATTGATATCAGCAGGTTGTAGTACTACTGAAACATCATCAAATTTATCAAACTGTTTCAAAAATTCATCTGCTTCTGAATGAGGCACAAAACCAATAATATAAAATTTATCATTTACAATAGCAGCTTTATTTCTCAAATCAAAATTATCGTGAAGTGATTTAAAAAAAGAAAAAACTTTACACAGTTTTTCAAAACTTTGTTCTGAATAATCATTAAGTTTGCTCTTACATTCTTCAATACATTTTCTATCTTCTTCTACCATTTTATGAAGTTCACTTGAAGCTTTAGCAGAATCACCATGCACAAAATCTGGAATGTGTGTTCTTTCAAAGTATAGCCCTTCAAATATTTCATCTATTTCTTCCTGAAAAGCTACCGGAACGAAATACATACCCCAGTAGAATTCTTTTTCTTCACTGAAATGCGTAAAGTAAAACGGTTTGTCATCGTAATATGAAAGCTTGTTAAAACTGTCAACTGGAAGTTTCCCAAGTCTTACTTTTATATGTTCACAATGAAAAATCTGCTGAAAATCCGCATTAAGTCCCTGCAAATGATCTACTTGATACATTGTTCGTTCGTGAACTGATAATTTTTCATACGTTTCATGTTCTTTTTCTTTTAAAAGCTTTACATGACTTAAAACATCGACTATATAATTTTCAATCTTTTTTATATCATCAGTTTCTATATCTGAATAATCTGCACTCCTGTATTTTACTCCCAAATGGCCTGAAATTTCATTAAGCTGTTTCAATGGCTTAACATATGGATTTTCCTCATTAATTGCTGTAAAGCCATTTTTTTTATTAGTAATTTTTGATGCAGATTCTATATGAAAACAACCACAATCACTTAATAAAACAAGAACATCATCCAATTTTTTTACAAAACCTGCAATATTAACAAGTTCCATTTTTTCTATCGACACAAGCTTCACCCCTTTACATAATTATTAATGATTCAATAATACTCGGTTCAACACCGTATCTTATACCTTCTATTATACTTATAAGATTTTTCACTTCAATTTCGAGCAGAAACATAAATGCATATACACTTAACGGCGCTGAAACTGAACGCTTAAGCATTCGCTTGGCATTATGATACCTTAATCTCTGAACGCCTTGTTCCAAATCGTTTAAATTATACTTACTTTCAATAATCTGTTTTCCATAATAGGATTTTGAAAAACGCATTATAAATTCTTCTGACGTAGATGCACTACATATATGCTTTCTTTTTCGTATTGATATATGCCCCCCAAATGGAAGCATATCTTTCTCAATAACATCTTCCGTTTCACCAAAATAAGCTGTTAATCTATATGCATTTATAATATTTATCAGGTCTATATCAGATTCAAGAAGTAATAAAAATTGCTTCACATCATTTTTATTAAAAACAAGTGATTGCTTTAATCGTTCAATATAATATGTTCTTAAAACGGTTTCACATCGTGTAACATCAACTTTTCCATACTTATCCATATTAATTTTTATCAATACATCATAATATGGAGTTTTCTTAAGAAAACTCATAAGTTCTTCAAAACTATTTACTTTTGCAAGCTTAATTAAATCAAATGACGTCAGTTCATTCATATAAATCGGAATATCAGCAATTAACTTGTCAGATTCTGCATTTATATGCCGTATACACCTAAGTATTTCATCAATTTCTGTCTGAATAACTTTATAATTATAAAACTCATGATTAGAAATATTTTCGAAACCTGTAATTTTTATATATTTTTCAAAAACACTTCTTTTCAATAAATTTTCAAGCATACCTCTATGGATTGTATGCGTATCAACTGAACTTAGCAAGAAATTATAATACGTATTTTTTTTCAGATATTCCGCAACATCCGCAACACTATTTTTATTAATAAGTTCTGAATAATCATGAGCTGTTATTCTTTTACCGTAAATAGCCATTATTTTTGCAACAGTTGCATTATAATTTCTTTTCACAGTTACACCCCTTGCATTATCCGTTTATAATCTGATTAAAAATATTTTCTTCCCATTCAGAATGCTTTACTTCATAAATGCTGTCTATTCGTTCAATTTCTGATATTTTATTATTGTTAATTTCCCAAATTTTTTTTTCAGCTTTTTTTCTTTCATCTGAATTGATTGCTGCTATTCTTTTTTCTGCTTCTTCAATTTTTAAACTTATGACTTTTTCTTTTTCAGCTTTAGCATCAGCAATTATTCCTATACACTTATCTTCTGCATCAGCCAAACGCTTCTGTGCATCACTTTCTATTTTAAGAATATCTGTAATAATATTTTCCATATAATCACCCTAATATAAATACAGCAACCCCTGCAAACACTTTATACGCTTGCAGGAATTGCGTAAAAATCAGTTTTTAAGACTATGAAGAGGTGCAGGAATTTGTCCACCTCTGTTAATAAATTTAGCAGGCGAATGTGTATTAATTTTCATGACAGGTCCACGACCAAAAAGTCCACCCCAATCAAGCACATCGCCCTCTTTCATTCCAATAGCAGGAATGACTCTTACAGCAGTAGTCTTACAGTTGACCATACCAATTGCAGCCTCATCTGCAATAAGTCCTGATATTACTTCTTCTGTAGTATCTCCCGGAATACAAATCATATCCAGACCAACTGAGCAAACAGCCGTCATTGCTTCAAGCTTTTCAATAGAGAGCGCGCCACATTCAGCGGCAGCAATCATACCTGCATCTTCTGAAACAGGAATAAACGCACCTGAAAGGCCTCCAATTCTTGAACAAGCCATTACTCCACCCTTTTTAACAGCATCATTGAGCAATGCAAGAGTTGCAGTCGTACCGCAAGCACCACACTTTTCAAGACCAATTTCTTCAAGTATATAAGCAACACTATCTCCAACAGCTGGTGTAGGAGCAAGAGAGAGATCAACAATTCCAAACGGAACGCCCAATCTTTCAGAAGCTGTTACACCAACTAACTGACCAACACGAGTAATCTTATATGATGTCTTCTTAATAACATCAGATATCTGAGTAATATCTGCATCAGGATATTTCCTGAGTGCAGAACGTACAACGCCAGGACCAGATACACCTACATTTATAATGCAATCAGGTTCACCAACACCATGAAAAGCACCTGCCATAAACGGGTTATCCTCAACAGCATTACAGAATACAACCAACTTTGCAGCACCAAAGCACTGATTATCAACAGTAAGTTCTGCACTTTTTTTGATAATTCTACCCATCATTTTACAGGCATCAAGGTTAATACCTGTTTTGGTTGAACCAATATTTACAGAAGAACATACACATGATGTAGAAGCGAGTGCTTCAGGAATAGACTCAATAAGTCTTTCGTCGCCTGCAGAAAACCCCTTCTGAACAAGTGCAGAATAACCACCGATAAGATTTACACCACAAGCTTTTGCTGCTTTTTCCATTGTAAGGGCAAATTTAACAGGACTTGCATTGCATGCTGCGGAAATAATTGCAATTGGTGTAACAGAAAGACGTTTGTTGATAATCGGAATACCATATTCCTTTTCAATATCTTCGCCAACTCTTACAAGATTTTTAGCACAACGCGTAATTTTATCATACACCTTTGTGCAAGCCTTATCTATATCACTGTCAATACAATCAAGCAGTGATATACCCATTGTAATTGTACGGATATCAAGACATTCATCCTGAATCATTCTTATAGTTTCAAGTATATCATGTACGTTAAGCATAAGCAACTCCTAAACTGTATTTTTTACCAAATCTTAAATCAGACACTATGCATAGTATTAAAAATTTCCTCATGCATTGTGTGAATCTGAAGACCAAGTTCCTGACCAAGTCCGTTCATTCTGTTAACAAGTTCAGTAAAGTTATCGTTAAGCTTGGAAATATCAACAAGCATAATCATAGCAAACATATCCTGGAGCACACTCTGTGTTACTTCAATTACATTTGCATTATATTCAGTACAAATACCACTTACCTTAGTAAGAATTCCTACTGTATCTTTACCTATAACTGTAATAACCGCTCTCATTTAATAAAACCTCCGTTTTTTATATCTAAACACAATAAATAATATCATATTTTCACAAAAAAATAAAGACCAAAATCAAACAAATTTGTATTATTTTTTTACAATTTATATGTTATATTTTTAGAAAATGTGTTATAATAAAAATATCTAATTTTGAAAGGATTGACATTTATGAAATTAGTAGATTGTCATACACACACTCAGTATTCCGTCGACTCAGAAGCTGATATCAATCTTATGATTGAACGTGCTTGTGAACTTAACCTTGCAGCTTATGCAGTTACTGACCATTGCGAATGCAATCGTTGGTATTCAGAAGAACATTATTTAAATGCCAATACATATCGCTATTTTAATTTTGGAAAAGATTTTGAAAGTTCTGTCAACGCTGTTACAACACTTAAAGAAAAATACAGTGGCAAGCTTAATCTGTTATGTGGCGTTGAAATGGGACAAGCTACTCAGGAAACTGATATTGCAGAAAAGATTGTTTCCGACAAAAGACTTGATTTTGTTATAGGTTCAATACATCAGATACCTGATACCGAAGATTTTGCACTTCTCGATTATACAGTTCTAGGTGTAAATGACCTTTATAAATTAGCTGAAAAATATATGCAGGAAATCTACAAGCTTTGTAAATGGGGGAAAATGGACATCCTAGGACATCTTACTTATTTTCTCAGGTATTTCCACCGTCATTTAGGATCTGAATTTGATATAAGCCGATTTGATGAAATAATTGAACTAAGTTTTCGTGAACTTATTTCAAAGGGAAAAGGAATTGAAATAAACACTTCAGGACTGAGAAATGCAAACTTCAAAGAAACTTATCCATCTATTAAATATGTTAAAATGTTCCGCAATCTCGGTGGTGAAATAATCTCAATAGGTTCAGATGCACACACTATTGAAGATCTGGGAAGTGGTATTGAAGACGGTACAAAACTTGCTGAAGAAGCCGGCTTCAAATACATTACATTTTTCAAGGATAGAAAACCAAATTTTATAAAAATATAGACAAATCTTTAGTTTTATTGTATAATTAAAAATAATTATTTTTAGGAGGAATACCAAATGGATACAATTATTAAGCTTCTCAAACAAAACGCCAGACTTTCCTGCAAAGAATTAGCGGCAATGACAGGTGCCTCCGAAGCTGAAATTGAAACTAAAATCAAAGAATATGAACATAACGGAATGATTAAAGGATACTCTGCAATTGTAAATGATGATATTGCTGATAAGAATAATGTTACTGCGCTTATTGAAGTTAAAGTTACTCCCAAAGCAGATTGCGGTTTTGACGATATAGCAAAAACAATCATGATGTACGATGAGGTCGAAAGTCTTACACTTATGTCAGGTGCATTTGACCTTGCAGTTACTATAAGCGGAACAAGTTATAAGGAAATAGCATTCTTTGTACATCAAAGGCTTTCAACAATTGAGGGAGTAATTTCTACATCAACTCACTTCCAGCTCAAACGTTACAAAGAAAAAGGATTTTTCATTGAAGATGAGGCAACAGATGAAAGGAGCTTAATTTCTCCATGATGGATTACGATAAAATAGTTTCAGAACGCTGTAAAGGGTTAAAGCCTTCTGGTATCAGAAAATTTTTTGATATTGCAGCAACAATGGATAACGTCATTTCTCTTGGTGTAGGTGAACCAGATTTTCCTACTCCATGGGCAATACGTCATACTGCCATAAACACTCTCGAAAAGAAAAAAACTGTTTATACAGCCAATGCTGGTCTTATTGAGTTAAGACGCTCTATAGCAAAATACACTAAAAGAAAAATAAATGTTGAATATGACCCTGATAAAGAACTTATAGTTACTGTTGGCGGCTCTGAAGCAATTGACCTTGGTATAAGAGCGCTTGTAAACCCTGGTGATGAGGTTCTTATTGTAGAACCTTGTTTTGTATGCTATGCCCCGATAGTTGAACTAACAAGCGGAATTCCTGTAAGTATTGAAACCAAGGCTGAAAACGGATTTAAGCTTACTGCAGAAGAACTAAAAGCCAAAATTACAGATAAAACAAAGCTTCTTATTCTTCCCTACCCTAACAATCCTACAGGTGCAATAATGACTCGTGAAGAACTTGAACCAATTGCAGATGTTCTTCGCAGCACAGACATAATGGTCTTATCAGATGAAATATACTCTGAACTTACTTACGGAAGCAGCCATTGCTCAATTACAGAATTAGACGGAATGAAAGAAAGAACATTGCTTGTTAACGGTTTTTCAAAAGCCTTTGCAATGACAGGCTGGCGTTTGGGATATATTGCAGGTCCTGCCCCAATTATCAAACAAATGCTTAAAATACATCAGTATGCTATTATGTCTTCACCGACTGTTTCTCAATACGCTGCTATTGAAGCACTTGAAAGCTGCGATAAAGAGGTTGAGAAAATGGTAAACGAATATAATGTACGTCGCAGATGGCTCGTTAATGCACTTAACGAGATTGGTCTTACATGCTTTGAACCCAAAGGCGCATTCTATGTATTCCCATCTATAAAATCAACTGGTCTTACAAGTCAGCAATTCTGCGACCAACTTTTATTTGGTCATAAAGTAGCTGTTGTTCCAGGTGATGCTTTCGGCGAATGCGGCGAAGGTCATATAAGAATTTCTTACGCTTATTCTTTAAAGCATCTCATGGAGGCTGTATCCAGAATTTCCGAATTTCTTAAAGAAATAAAAAGTAATAAGGGTGAAAGTGATGACAATTAAGCTTCAAGCACCTGCAAAAATTAATCTTGCACTTGACGTTACAGGTAAACTTTCCAATGGATATCATACACTTTCTACGATAATGCAAAGCATTTCGCTTTTTGATATCGTGACAATTTCTGAATCAAATACAGGTTTAATTTCTGTTGAAACATCCAACTCAGAAATTCCATCACATAAGCAAAATATAGCATATAAAGCAGCTGAGTTATTTATCCAAAAAACGAACATTAAACATAATGGTTTGAATATTATTATTCAAAAAAACATTCCAACAGAAGCAGGTTTAGGCGGCGGAAGTACTGATGCTGCGGCTGTCCTGATAGGATTAAATCATATTTTCAGAACAAGTTTTTCTTCTGTAGAATTGCGTGACATGTCATCATATATCGGCGCAGACGTTCCATTCTGTATCGTAGGCGGTACTAAAATTTGTACAGGAATAGGAGAAATTATTACTGAAGCACCGGAATTAGAACAGTGTTATATTGTTATTGCTAAAGGTTATTCAGGAATATCAACTAAAATTGCTTTTGATAAAATAGATGCTGTCGGGTTTAATTTTAGTCCGAATTTCAATAAATATAATGGTTCAATTAATTCCATAAAAGAAATAGGATATAACAGATTTGAGTCTGTTACTGATGATTTCAATATCAAATATATAAAATCAAAAATGTATGAATTTGATGCAGATTATTCATCTATGACTGGCAGTGGATCAGCTGTATTCGGCTTATTTAAAAATCCTACTCAAGCTGAAAAATGCGCATTTTTCTTTAATAAAAATAATTATTTCTCATATTTATGCACACCAATTACAACAGGAAGTTGTATTATTTACTAACATCAAATGAGCCGTTGTTTTTTTCGGCTCATTTTTCATAAAAAAGCACTAGCCAAACAAGCATATATTTATCAAAAATGTAGAATAAAATATAAAAACAAGATAACTATTGAAATTATTGTAAAAATATATTAAAATATAATAATAGGTTAGTTATTTAAATGCAAACTACTTTACCATTTAATTTATATTTTTTGATGAGGTGAACAATTAATGGGAGCAAATATCATTTTATACGGTCCTCCTGGTACAGGTAAAACATATAATACGGTTGCATATGCAATTTCTATTATTTATGGACGTCCTGTACGTGAAGTTATGAAAGATGATTACAATGAACTTCTCGAAAAATATCATGCATTAAAGACCCTTTATGGTCAGATTGAATTTACTACTTTCCACCAGTCTTTTGGTTACGAAGAATTCGTTGAAGGTATTAAGCCTGTTTTTATCCAGGTAATGAACGAACGTGGTGAACGTTCACGTAAAGAAGAAATGGTTTACCGTGTAGACCAAGGTGTATTTCGTAGATTTTGTGAGGAAGCTGCCAAAAATCCAGGTGAAAAATATGTATTTATAATTGACGAAATAAACCGTGGTAACGTTTCTAAAATTTTCGGTGAAATGATTACTCTTATCGAACCTACAAAGAGAATTGGACAAGCTGAAGCTGCTACTGTTAAACTTGCATATTCTCAGGAGGCATTCGGTGTACCGGAAAACGTATACATACTTGGCACTATGAATACTGCTGACCGTTCTATTGCTATGCTTGACTCTGCATTAAGACGTCGTTTCGATTTTATTGAAATGATGCCTAATCCTGACTTACTTGATGGTGTAGTTGTAGAAGGAGTTGATATTAAGCAACTCATGCTGAAAATTAATAAACGTATCGAAATTCTGTGTGACCGTGATCACACTATCGGACACGCTTATTTCATGCAGCTCCGTCAAAGACCTACCCTTGCTGTGCTTGCACATATATTTAAAAATTCAATTGTTCCGCTTCTTCAGGAATATTTTTACGATGACTATGAAAAAATTCGTCTTGTTCTTGGTGATTCCAATAAAGAAGAAAACGAACAGTTTGTTCGTGCAACAGCTGTTGATTACGCACAGATTTTTGGTTCAAAAGCTGAACTTTACCTTGAAAATGATGAAGTTTATTCTATAAATAATGCTGCATTTGCTAATATTAACGCTTATCTTAAGATTTAATGGTGTTGTATGAAAAAATTAAAACGTTACGTTGTAACTGAAGCAAACTATTTTGTTAATAAAAGTTACGAAAACGATGCAGAAAATTTAATAGTTCTATCTGAACACAACTTCGAACGTCTTGACGACTTTGCAGAAAGTCAAAAGTATTCAGTTTTTACAAAAGAAACACTTGATGACGGTCGTGTTGCATTGAAACCTACAAGATATGTTGGTATTATCATGCTTAAAGATGGTACTCAAATAGAAATTCTTCCACAGATTTGTAAGGATTTTGAAGAAAATATTGTAGTTTCAAAAAAGCTGTTACTTAGAATGCTTGATGGTATTCGTGAAGTACCTGTAAGAAATGTTGATGAATTATACTTCAAAAAAGAGCAGCTTAACCTTTTTGAAATTTTTGTACGAATGTATACTGATGAGGTTCTGAATGTTGTTCGTAATGGATTAAAGCAAACTTATGTCCCCTATCGTGGCAACGAAACTTTTGTTAAAGGCAAAACAATTTACTCTGAACATGCCAAAAAGAATTATGCACACAAAGAAAAATTCTTTGTTGAATTCGACGTATTCAGTGTTAATCGAGCAGAAAATCGTTTACTCAAAAAAACTCTTGAGGTTCTTGACAAATTATCTTCCAATAACCTTAATAAGAAAAAAATCAGAATGTTGCTCATGACTCTTGATCAAGTTGAAGCTTCTACAAATCCTAAGCATGATTTTTCTCAAAGCATTGAAGATAGAAGCATGAGTAAATATTTTAACGCCATGAAATGGAGCAGGCTTTTTTTACTTAACGAAGGTTCAACTTTCTTTACAGGAGGAAAAGTAAAATATTCAATGCTTTTCCATATGGATAAATTATTTAGTGCTTGCATAGCTTCAAGTTTAAGAAAGCAGATTGATCGAACAAATTATTATTTTTTAACCCCAGAAAAAATAAGTAATTCTATCAGCAATACAGGTATGGACAAAGAAATGAAGCCAATTTCTGACTTCTATATAAAAAATAAGATTACTGAAAACACAATAAATATGCGTTTTAAATTCAAGAATTTTTGGGAATATAATGGTATTGAACGTGAAAATACTGTTCTTGTTTTTCCTGTTACGGAAGTACTTAACACTGTATTCAATGGTATTGGAAAAACTATGTATCTTATAGACCTTGACGATATTGATAACAGTGTATCCGTTTTAACCCAAACATTTTTTATTTAAATCAAAAGCTGTCGTTGGTAAATGACAGCTTTTTTATTTATAAAAAAATAAGAAGAGGAACAAATCCTCTTCTTATCAAAATTAGTCAGCGTAAACACTAACCTTCTTGCGATCACGACCAACTCTTTCAAACTTAACCTTACCATTGATCATTGCAAAAAGTGTATCATCAGAACCCTTACCTACACCCTCACCTGGATGAATGTGAGTTCCTCTCTGACGAACGATAATATTGCCAGCAAGTACATACTGACCATCAGCTCTCTTAACACCAAGACGTTTCGATTCGGAATCACGACCGTTTTTGGTGGAGCCCATACCCTTTTTATGTGCCATTCAATTACACCTCCAGTAAACGGAATTTTAATCTCTTAATTTGATTATGCCTTGATAGCGTCAATACGAACCTTTGTATAAGGCTGTCTATGACCCTGCTTCTTATGTGAAGAACCCTTCTTTGGCTTATAAGTGAAAACAGTAATCTTCTTAGCTTTACCATTCTTGATAACCTTAGCTTCAACTGTTGCACCACCAACATAAGGAGCACCAACTTCAAGACCGCTGTCCTTACCAACAGCAATAATCTTGTCGAAAGTTACAGTATCATCAGCATTAACATTAAGCTTTTCAATAAAAAGCTCATCGCCTTCCTTAACCTGATACTGCTTTCCGCCTGTTTCAATAATTGCGTACATTTCCGGCACCTGCCTTTTCCATAAACTCGCTGTAGTAAGGCGGTATAAAATACACTTCAAAAGCCCAATACATGCGGCTTAATTATTATATCATGCTTCACAAGTTTTGTCAAGCTTTTTTTGTTAAAAATATTTAATTTCATTAAAATCAAAATAATCTCAGGCAATGCTTATCATGCATCTCCTGAAGAGCAACAAGAATACCCATTCTTCCTGTAGGATATGTTAATCCACCCTGAACATATGCTGCAAAAGGCTCACGTAGAGGAGCATCAGCCGAAAGTTCAATTGAAGCCCCCATATTAAAAGCACCCGCCGCCATAATTACCTGTGAGTCATAACCAGGCATATCCCATGGTTCTGGAGTTACATAACTATCAACAGGAGAGCCCTTTTGAACGCCCTGACAGAATGCAATAAGGTTTTCAGCATTTTTCATAAGGACTGCTGTAATAATATCTCCACGCACATCATCACGTTTCGGGAAACATTCAAATCCAAGCAGAGTCATAATTTCACTTGTGAAGGTTGCTGTTTTGACTGCATTTGAAACAACCTCAGGAGCAAAGTAAAGTCCCTGATACATAAGCTTATTCTGATTGAGTGTACAGCCTACTTCCTTACCCATACCTACGCATGTAAGACGGTACGCACATTGTTCGACGAGTTCCTTATTACCTGCAATATATCCGCCTGTTTCAGCGATACCTGCACCCGGATTTTTGATAAGAGAACCGATAATAAGATCTGCGCCAACGTGAATTGGTTCTCGACTTTCCACAAATTCGCCGTAACAGTTGTCAACCATTACAATAACCTTTGGATTAGCGTTCTTTACAGCCTTTACAATTTCGGCAATACCATTGATTGTGAGTGTTGGACGAAGTGAATATCCTCTTGAACGCTGTATGTATGCAACTTTAGCATCCTTTACCTTCTGGAATATTTCACCGAGATTAGGTTTACCGTCAGGAAGAAGATCAACCTGGTCGTACTTAACTCCGTAATCAGCAAGAGAACCGTTTCCGCTGCCGCGGATACCAATAACCTCCTCAAGTGTATCGTAAGGTGCACCTGTAAGGCTTACAATTTTATCGCCTGCACGGAGAACACCAAAAAGTGCGCAAGTGAGAGCGTGAGTACCTGAAACAAAAGTATGACGTACAAGAGCATCCTCTGCGCCCATTACTTCTGCGTAAACCTTATCAAGAGTGTCACGTCCTACATCATCGTAACCATAGCCTGTTGTACCTGTCATACAAGCAGCGCTTACCTTGTTATTTATAAATGCACGGAGTACCTTTTCACCGTTAGTTCGCGCAATTCTATCAATTTCAGCAAATCTCGCCGAACAGTTTTCTTCTGCCTTATCAGCGAGTTTCAAAATTCTTTCATCTATTTCAAAGCCTTTTGTTACAATCGGCTTAGGGTCAAAAATTTCTGCCATTTTTATCAACCTTTCATTTCATATAGTATATCTTCGGCAACAGGCTCAAAGCCTATTGACTCATAAAAAGTTTTTCTGTGATCAAGCGCCCAGAGGTAAGCTTCACAGCCTACTGATTTGTATTTTTGTGCAAGAAAATACAGCAGCTTTCTTGCAGTCCCCCTGCCCCTTGCGACTTCGGCTGTTGCAATATGCGACAGGAAAACAAATCCATTTATGTTAAATTGTTGTGTAGCTGTAGTGCTGTCAAATAAATACAGATTTGCCACTTTATGTCGTATTCTATGATTGATATCAACGTACCAGCTTTCAAAATCTCCCATATTTTCAAAGCTTTCAGAGAGAATTTTGTAGCACTCGTATGTAAAGTCGTTTATCTTTACAGCATTCACATCAACATCGGTTTTACAAGATTTCAAACAAAACATAGTACGGTTATGCTTCTGATATGTCGAGCTAACTTGCAAAGCGCGCACACTTGACACCTCTATTGTTGCAGGTTTTGTCATTTCGATAAGCATTTCCAGTTCTGCCAAATCAGCATTTCCATCAATAACCATAGATGAGTTATAAATATGAACAATTCCATTGCCGCAGGAATAGAATTTGCAGAAGTCATATCTCGCTCCATAGGCACGATAAGCTGCTAATATTTTATATCCATAATACGAATTTGTCACAAGCTCAGGTATGCCGTCATAAATCTGTTTCATTAAAGTGTACACATCTTTTCAATCATAAGTTTTGTAAGCTTTTCGCAGTCCTCAAGATCGGAAAGCTTAACTACACAAGACGGTGAATGGAGATAACGGCACGGTGCGGAAATTGCTGTTGTGCGCACACCTCCGCGGGAGATGTGAATTGCACCGCTGTCGTTGCCGCCTGCAACCATTGTCTTTGTCTGCCAGCCTATGCCCTGCTCTTTCGCTATTTCACGGGAAATATTGTAAAGCTCTTTATCATAAATTGTTGAGCGGTCCATATGGGAAACGACCGCACCCCTGCCCAGCTCACAGCAGCGTTTTTCTCCGCTTGCAAGCGGGATATCGGCAGCGGTCGTTGCTTCAAGCACAAGTGCAAAATCTGGGTCGACAGTATATGCGGCAGGACGTGCTCCACGGAGTCCGACTTCCTCCTGCACTACGAATGTAAAGGTACAATCATAAGGAAGCTCAGATTTGATAAGGTCAATCATTACTGCACAGCCGAAACGGTCGTCAATCGCTTTACCCTTGACATATCCGTCACCGAATGTGAGAAACTCTGACGAAAAATGAACTCTGTCGCCGAGTGAAACAAGTTTTTCAACTTCTTCCTTATCAGCTGCACCGATATCAACATAAAGAGAAGTAAATTTCGGTGCTTTTTTTCTTTCATCTGCCGAGAGATTATGGACTGCCTTTGCACCTATTACGCCGTTTATGCCATTATCTCCCACGGAAACCTGTCTTCCGATTGCAACACGCGCATCAATCCCGCCGACAGCTGATACAGTTAAAGTTCCATCAGATTTAATCGAAGTTACAATCATTCCTACTTCGTCCATATGTGCGGAAATCATAACTTTATTTTTTGCAGGTTCTGCACCATTTTTATGTGCAATAATATTTCCAAGTGGGTCAACAGTATAGTTGCAATGTCCTGAGATTTCAGAAATAATGAAATCTCTTACTCTGCTCTCATCGCCTGATGTTCCGTTAATCTGACAAAGCTTTTCAAGAAGTTCTATCCTCATACGTTCACCTCCTGAAGATATGCTGCAATAAGCTGAGCTGTATTTTCAACGTCAGAAAGAGAAATTACTTCTACGGGGGTGTGCATATATTTCAGCGATATTGACAAGGTTACAGCCTTTACGCCGCCCTTGTTTACTGAAAATCTGTCTGCATTTGTACCCGTTTCACCGCTCATTACTTCAATCTGATACGGCATATTATTCTTTTCGGCAATTGACCTGAACTGCTGAGAAAGCTCCTTATCAAGGGTTGGGGCAAAACCAATCATACAGCCCTTGCCCATTTTTCCGCATTTAAGCTCTGAGTCATCTGCGGTAAGCGCAAAGCTTACATCAACAGCAAGTGCGATATCGGGGTCGATATCAAAAGCTCCGATTTTTGCTCCACGCTCGCCTAATTCTTCCTGAGTTGAAAACATAACTGTCAGCTCGTAATCAAGCTTATTGTCCTTGATAATTTCAAGTGCACGGAGAATTGCCGCTACACCGCAACGGTCATCAAGTGCTGCACCTGTGATGCGGTCGCCCTGAAGTTTTTTACAGCTTGCAGCAAAAACGATTTTATCGCCAAGAGAAATTTTCTCCTCTGCCTGCGCTTTTGTCATACCAATATCTATGCAGATTTCATCCATTTCGGGGACGCTGCTTTCATCGGTTGCAAGGTGGGGCGGAATTGCACAGACTATTCCTGTAACAGGCTCTTTGCCAAGGACGGTTACCTGCTGTGCAAGAAGCAGTCTGCGGTCAATGCCTCCGCAATTTGATATTTTAAGGAAGCCATCATCTGTAATATAAGTTACCACAAAGCCGATCTGATCAATGTGGGCATCAATCATAATGTGGGGCTTTGCACCTTTTTTGCCAAAATGACCGATTACGTTACCGTTTTTGATATAGCAGTCATCGGTATTTTTTTTCAGCATTTCAAGTGCAAGCTCTGCGGCTTTTGTTTCGTCACCGCTTACACCGCTTGTATCAGCAAGTTGAATTATTGTTTGTTCAAGATTCATATTATTCCTCATTTCAAGGCATTTACAACACTCTTATAGTGTCTGCCTCTTTCTTCAAAATTCTTATACATATCAAAACTTGCGCTTGCTGGAGAGAGAGTTACAATATCATTATTAACAGCAAATTTTCTTGCAGCTTCAACTGCTTCTTCCATTGTATTCACTCTGATAATTCTACACTCATTTTCGTTATAATCTGAGTACGCTCTTACTGCTTCTTCGATTTTATCTGCTGTTGCACCGAGAAGAACAAGGGTTTTAACGTACTTGTTAATAGGCTCTGCAAGCTGATTATAATCAAGCTTCTTGTCAGAGCCGCCTGCAATCATTATTACTTTTCTGCCAAACGCATTGAGTCCTGCAATTACGCTAACGGGACTTGTAGCAATACTGTCGTTATAGTAGCGCACTCCGTCAAGCTCACGGACAAATTCTATTCTGTGCTCAACACCGCCAAACGTTCTTGCGGTTTCTGCAATAGCTTTGTTAGTTGCTTCACCGTGAACCAGAGATATTGCTGTAAGGTAGTTTTCAACGTTGTGCATACCGGGAATTTTTATTTCGTCCTTATGGACAATTTTTTCTGTTTTTCCCTTATCCGTAAAGCAAAGCCAGCCTTCATCATCAAGGAATGAGCCACGCTCCGGCTTGGTTTTCAAGCTGAATTTATAGAGACTACCGCGTACATATTCACTGAGGTTGTTTACCTCGTTATCGAGGTTGAGTACAGTTGTTGAAAATGCATTCTGATGCAGTATAATGTTTTTCTTTGCATCAATGTACTCCTGCATTGAACCGTGGACATTCAGGTGGTCAGGATAGATATTTGTAATTGCTGCACGGTCGGGCGATTTCCTCATACTGATAAGCTGAAAGCTTGAAAGCTCGACAACTGCTACATCATCTTCTCTGATTTCTTCGATAATTGGTAAAAGTGCTCTGCCGATATTACCGCCCTTATGTACCTTTTTACCGCTTCTTTCAAGGATTTCTGTAGTGATTGTTGTGGTTGTTGTCTTGCCGTCTGTACCTGTGATAGCATAGGTTTTGCAAGGGCAAAGGTCAAAGAAAACTTCCATTTCAGAGGTCACAACTATACCCATTTCACAAGCTTTCTGTAATTCGGGAATGTGGTAGTAGACACCAGGTGCACGAAAAACAATGTCACATTCAAAGATTGCATCGAGGTATGTTTCACCAAGAGAAAGATTTGCTCCTGCAGACTCGAATTCATCTGCAAGAGTGCCTACCTGCTCACGGGTCTTTTTATCGCAAAGAGTAACATCAATCCCTTTTTTCAGAAACAGGCGGATAGTATCGTTGTTTGTTACACCTGTTCCGATAAAGGCAACTTTTTTATCTTTTATATCATTGAAAAATCGTTCTGCTTTTGTCATTATTAAAGCTCATCTCCATATTGTTTTTTTGCATACATATTTTATTATATCCAAATTTTATTAAAATAGCAACATCATACATAGTTTTTTTACCAAATTCATAAATATAACTAAGAAAAGAGGGATAAACATTGAAAATTTTTATGAACCGTATTGCAAGAGATACTGCACGGCTTACTGCTGTTTCGTTTATACTGCAGGGATTAAGTTTATGGCTCAACATTGTTATTTCAAACAAGCTTGGTACTGCTTCGGTCGGGGTAATGACGCTTATATTTTCGCTGTTCGGATTTATTATGGTGCTTGCCAACGGAAATATATTCATTTCAACAAGCAGGTTTGTTTCGGAGGAAATTGGTGCAGGAAATGAAAATGTTACGCACATAATGCGGTTATCTACGGGATTTTCGCTGTTATTATCCTCATTTTTTGCACTGCTTTCTTTCGGACTTGCAGGCATTATTGCAAAATGCACACAAGGTGAACCTGCTCTTGTGCTTGCGATAAGAATTATTGCGTTTTCGCTACCGCCTGCAGCTTTCGGGTCGTGCATAAAGGGATATTTCAATGCAATACGGAACGTGCGTATCCCCTGCTATGGTGACATTATTGAATTCACTGCAAAATGGAGCATACTGACATTCGGTGTGCTGTTTCTACTTGACCGTGGGTTAAGTATTTACACACTGATTTCGGGTGCAATTCTTATTGGGGAAATCATCAGCTGTATTTTTTACATTGTTAATTATTATAAGGAATACAGACGATTTTCCATTTTGCCTGAGGTAAATCCGAGAATTGTGCGTATTCCTAATTATCTGAAATTATCCTTGCCTATTGTTGCGGGTGGATATGTACAGATGATTATGTCATCGCTTAATGAGGCACTTGTGCCTGTTGCGCTGTTGAAGTACAATGTTTCCGCTGAACGTGCTATGAGCGAATACGGAATGTTCGAGGCAATGATTATTCCTACGATTTTCTACCCTGCTGTAATTCTCACAAGTTTGTCGAACATCATTATACCTGAGATTGCGAGGGCGAATTCGTCGGGAAATGTCGGACGTGTTCAGGATTTGATAAAAAAGATATTCATCCGTGCTTTTGCGTACTCCTTTTTCATTTCGGGAATGCTTCTTGCGGCTGGCGATAAAATCGGACAAATTCTCTGTCCGTCCGACAGTCTTGTCAGCGAAACGCTGGTAAAGATGTTCCCTGTTGTGCCGTTTATTTATCTGGAGATTGTGCTTGAGGGCATTATAAAGGGGCTTGGCAAGCAGAATTTTTCCACAGTGAACAGCTTATGCGAATATGTGATACGAATTGTCTGCGTGATTATTTTTGTGGATTTGTACGGATTTACGGGCGTACTGATTTCCTATTACGCAAGCAATATTTACAGCAATATTGTGAGGATTATTTTTGTATGCAGGACGGCAGGTGTGCGGTTTGAGGTATGGAATTACATTGTCAAGCCGTTTGTGATGTGCTTTTTCTGCTGTCAGGTTGCGGATATGCTGACGAGGTTTATTTCTTATTCGTCGGTTATGTTTGAGGCGGTTATTTATCTTTGTGTGGCGGGGATTGTTTTTGTGGTGCTTTATGAGATTGATAAAAGGTGGTTTGGGGCGAAATACAGAGTGCAGAGGAATGTTGGGTGATTGACTTTTGGGAACGGTGTTGCTATAATGGAATATAACAAATCAAACTCGACGAGGTGGAAAAATGCACAATTATATTATAGAAACTGAAAGATTGATATTACGTCCTCTTAAAATTGATGATGCAGAAGCTGTATATCAATGGGTAAGCGATGAAAAAGTTGCAAAATATATGGTTTATAATACATATACATCTGTAGATGCTGTTGTGGATTGGCTAACTTCACTTCAAGCACCAGATGAAGAATACCACTTTGGTTTCGTGCGAAAAGAAGATAATTTATTAGTCGGTAGTGGAAGCATAGGTCCAGACAATAAGAAGATTGGCTTTTGGGGTTTTGGTTACAATTTACGATATGATTGTTGGGGAAATGGTTATGCAACTGAAGCAACTAAGGCAATGATGAAGTTTGCTAACAAACACTTTGATGTGGTCAAATTTTCTTCCAGTCATGTAGAACAAAATAAAGCTTCTGGTCATGTTATGGAAAAATGCGGGTTACATTTCACTAATTATGGTGAATTTCAAAAGCTTGATGGAAGTAATAAAATGCGTTCAATGGAATATGAGGGAGAAATAAATAATTTACAGTAATTAAACAAAATCCAGAGAAGCACCAAACTTCTCTGGATTTCTTATTGTATATTATTTCAGAAGCCCACTATTATTGATTGCCGAAACAAGTGCATTTACAGAAGCAACGATAATATCGGTGTCGATACCTACGCCCCAGTATACGCCGCCGTCGGTCTGAATTCCTACATAAGCGGCAGCTTCGGAGGATGAGCCGTGTTCAAGGGCGTGCTCCGTATAGGAAAGGATTGTATAATTGATTGAAAATGCGTCCTTGATTGCGTTGGAAACGGCATTAAGACGACCGTTACCGTTTGCTTCACGGGTAATAAGCTTGCCACGGAAATCTGAGGTAACTGTTGCGATGATACCGTTTTTCTGTGCAAAGTGTGCTTCGTCAATGCGGAAGTGGTCTGTTTTATTGACGTAACGTGCAAAGAAAATGTCATAAACTTCGTCAGGGTTGAGCTCCTTGTGTGCGTGGTCGGAAACGCTCTTGACTGCGTAACCGAAGTCCTCACGCATTTTAGGCGGCATATCTATGCCGAATTTCTGCTCCATAAGGTAGCCAATACCACCCTTGCCCGACTGGCTGTTGATACGGATAACGTCGCCCTCGTACTCTCTGCCCACGTCCTTCGGGTCAATTGCAAGATATGGCACATTCCAGTAATTAGGGGTTTTTTCTTCACGCCACTTCATACCCTTTGCGATAGCGTCCTGATGTGAGCCTGAGAATGCGGCAAATACCAATGCGCCGCTATACGGCTGACGCTCATAGACGTGCATACGGGTCATTTTTTCGTACACTTCTGTAATTTCGGGCAGGTTGGAGAAATCAAGCTCAGGGTCAACGCCGTGGGTAAACATATTCATTGCGACTGTTACGATATCAACGTTACCTGTTCTTTCACCGTTGCCGAAAAGGGTGCCCTCGATACGGTCTGCACCTGCGAGGAGTCCCATTTCGGAGTCGGCAACTGCACATCCTCTGTCGTTGTGTGGGTGGAGCGAAACAATTACGTTTTCACGGCGGTTGAGGTTCTTGCACATATATTCAACCTGACAAGCATAGACGTGGGACATACTTTCCGCAACTGTTACGGGGAGGTTAATGATAACCTTATCATTTTCGGTCGGCTCCCATATATCAATTACAGCGTTGCAGACTTCCAGTGCAAATTCGGGCTCGGTACCAGTAAAGCTTTCGGGGCTGTACTCGAAACGGAAGTTGCCCTCGGTTTTTTCACGGTATTCCTTACAGAGTTTAGCGCCGAAAATTGCGATATCCTTGATTTCCTTCTTGGATTTTTTGAACACCTGCTCACGCTGGGCAACAGAGGTACTGTTATAAAGGTGGACGATTGCATTTTTACAGCCTTTGAGCGCTTCAAAGGTTTTGGCAATGATATGCTCACGGCTTTGTGTGAGCACCTGAACTGTTACATCGTCGGGAATGAGGTTCTGATCGATAAGCGCACGGCAGAAAGCATATTCTGTTTCACTTGCGGCTGGGAAACCAATTTCGATTTCCTTGAAACCTACTTTAACAAGATACTTCCAGAATTCCAGCTTTTCTTCCAGTGACATAGGAATTATAAGAGCCTGATTGCCGTCACGGAGGTCAACGGAACACCAGATTGGTGCCTTATCGACTTTTTCCTTTGTTGTCCAGTCGTAACACGGAACAGGAGGCATAAAGTAACGTTTCTGATAGTGGTTGTAATTTTTCATAGCTTTCTTTCCTTTCATTCTTGCTTGCGGTTGAGCCAAGAAGGTCAGGCAATAAAAATAGCCCTCATCTCCTTGTAAGAGATGAAAGCTTGTAACTTCCACGGTACCACTCTTGTTCAGACTTTCGTCTGCACCTCACCGCATCTCAATCATTCGATATCCAATGCGTATCTCTGTAACGGGAGAACCCGTTCCAACCTACTTATCTGAGCACAAGATGTTCAGCGGACTGCTCAAGGACGAGTTATAACCAAAATTCTTTACTGCCTTTCACCATACGGCAGCTCTCTGAAAAAGTCAATCGGCTTTTATTCCTATCAGCGCATTTGATTTATTATGTTTTGATTATATCATATCATTTTATATTTGTCAACAACTCAGATATAACTATTTTTCATGCCTGTTAAAAACATATTTATGTTTTTTCGGCAAAATACTGGACAAGCATTAAAATATATGTTATAATATTATGTATTTATAATGTATATGGAGGTTTTTAAGACTATGTCTTTAATTAAAAAGCTTTCTGCTGTTGCAATTACATCTGCAATGGCACTTTCACTTGCATCATGTGGTCAGGACACTACATGGGGTGCTAAAATTAATGATACTGAACTTCGTGCAGGTATTTTCATCTATTACCAATCCGATGCTTTATCACGTGCATACGAACATATGATTGAAACAGATACTGATGTTATGGCTATTACAATTGATGGTATGTCCACTGAGGATTGGGTCAATGATCAGGCTGTAAAGGGTATGCAGGAATATGTTGCTGTTGAACAGAAATTTGATGAGCTCGGTCTTAAGTTTGAAAATAATGAAGAAGAACTTGCCAAAGCCAATGTTGAACAGTGGTGGGAATATGTAAGCGAATACTTTGAAGCTATCGGCGTAAGTCAGGAGTCATATCTTGATGTTGTAATCAACGGCGAAAAGAAGGCTGCTATTTTTGACTACTACTACGGTGAAGGCGGCGAAAAGGAAGTCGCTGAAGCTGATATCAAGGCTTATCTCAATGAAAACTTTGCAAGAATCAAATATATTGATATGCCTCTCAAGGATGGCGAAGGCAACCTGCTCAAGTCTGATGGTAAGGCTGAAATCAAGTCCATGGCTGAGGAATACATCGAAAGAATGAGTACTACAGACGTTACTTTCGAAGAAATTTCCAAAGAATATGATGAATATTACAACGGACTTATTAAAGCTGCTACATCGACAGAAACAACTGCTACAGAACCAGTTGATGACCTCTCAACTACAGAAGAGGCTGATGACCTTGTTCTTCTCGGAAGCGTAACATCTGCAGATTACCCTATTCCATCTGCTTCCGTTCATGAAAAGGTTGTAGGTGATGCTCTCGGAGTTGGCGAATACCTGCTCATTGAAGAAGATGAAATGTATTACATTGTTTACAAGATGGACCTTTTTGCTGACGAAGAATATTATGACTATAAAAAGACTGATGTTCTTAATGAGCTTAAGGGTGAAGAATTTGATACAGCTGTTACAAGCTGGACAGAAGGACAGAACGTTGTTGTAAATGATGCTGCTGTTAAGCGCTATAAAGTTGAAAAGCTTAATGAATCTGAATAAATTTTTAACCGCTCTTGAAAAAGGGCGGTTTTTGTATCTCATAACAAATAACAGCATATAATGAAGCAACGGAGTATATCCGTACAAATTGACGAGGAGGATTAGTCTGCACATGCAGACGAAATAATTATGCCAAGTGTTTTTTTAAGTCCTTCCACACAGGAATGGAACCCATATATAAACGGTGGCAATGAGGAGCAGTACATGAACCTTGTTGCTGATGAAATGGAGCCTTATTTACGCTCGTCAGGTATTGAATACAGAAGAAATGACCCTTCCCGTGACGTTCGTGGTGCAATAAGCGACTCCAATGCAGGAAATTACGATGTACATCTTGCTCTGCACTCCAATGCAGGAGGCGGACAATTCGCAGGAAAGCTTCGTGGAATTGACCTGTATTATTCCCCGTATTCTGAAAAAAGCAGACAGCTAGCTTCTATACTTGCAAACAATCTTCAGTATATTTACCCTGATCCGTCAAAGGTTAACACACTTCCTACAACATCATTAGGTGAAGTAACAAGAACAAGAGCTGTTGCTGTACTTGCTGAACTTGGATATCACGACAATCAGGCTGATGCAGAATGGATTAAAGCCAACATTACACCTATAGCAAGAAATCTTGTTCAGGGACTTTGTGACTATTTCGGTATACCATTTGTTGAAGCTCAGCCTGTTAAGAGGGGAATTGTTTCGACTGATGGTTCAAATCTGAATATAAGAAGCTATCCATCAACAGATGCGTCAATTATAGGAAAGATACCTAACGGTGCCGCAGTTTCTGTTTATGGCCAGACCGGTAACTGGTATGTTATCCGTTACAATACTACCGACGGCTACGCTGCAGCAGATTATATAACAATTGAATAATTCCATATACGGAAACAGTGAAAAATTCGCTGTTTCCGTACTATTTAATGGTAAAAAACTGTTGCAGTTTAGATAAATATGTGATATAATAAATTGAATATGCCTTTATTGTATCAGTATGATATTGTATCGGCGGATAAAGCATTTTATACTATTTTGTTCAGCAAGGAGTCTTTACTATGTCAAAAATCAGAGTTGCTGTTCTGTTCGGCGGTATTTCAAACGAACATGATATTTCACTTATCTCTGCAACCAACATTATTTCTGCTATTCCATCCGACAAATATGAAGTTATTCCTATTGGTATTACAAAAAAAGGCAGATGGCTTTTCTATCCGGGTGATATAGGTCTTATTTCTTCAGGCAATTGGGAATCACACCCTGACTGTGTTCCTGCTGTTATTCTTCCTGACCCAATGTATAAGGGCATTATGAAAATTTCAGAAGGAAGCTGCACTACTACAAAAATTGACGTAGTATTTCCCGCTCTTCATGGTCAGAATGGTGAGGACGGTGCTATCCAAGGCTTGCTTAAGCTTTCTGGAATTCCTTATGTCGGATGTGATATTATTTCCTCAGCAAACTGCATGGATAAAGCTGCAGCACATGTTATGCTTGAAGCAGGCGGAATAAAGATGGCAAAATGGAAAAGTGTTACGATTGCTGATTTGAACAGACTTGAAGATGTCTGTGATGAAATTGCTGGTGAGCTTGATTACCCGCTCTTTGTAAAGCCTGCAAACAGTGGCTCTTCAGTTGGTGTAAACAAGGCAAGCTCCTTTGAAGAACTGAAAAATGCAATAAAGCTTGCTTTCAGCCATGACAAAAAAGTTATTGTTGAGGAATTCATAAAGGGACACGAGGTGGAATGTGCTGTATTCGGAAAAGAAACTCCATTTGCTTCCGAGGTTGGTGAAATCAGTTCCTGCAACGAATTCTATGATTATGAAGCCAAGTATATCCTCGGAACATCAGGTCTTACAATTCCTGCCAATATTCCTACTGAGGCGTCAAAAGAAATCCGCGAAACCGCTGTAAAAGCATTCAAGCTTATGGGTTGCTCCGGACTTTCAAGAATTGATTTCTTCCTTACCGATGATGGAACTGTTTATCTTAATGAAATCAACACTCTCCCAGGCTTCACTCAGATAAGTATGTATCCGAAGCTTATGGAAAATATGGGTATTTCACAGCCTGAACTTCTTGATAATCTTATTACTCTCAGTCTTGAAGGCTGATTTCAACACAAGGAGGTTGCTATGAACAATAATGCAATCGGTGTTTTTGACTCGGGTCTTGGAGGACTGACCTGCGTTAAGGAGCTTAATAAACTTATTCCGAATGAAAATATTATTTATTTCGGAGATAATGCACGAGTTCCTTACGGTGCAAGAGGACGTGAAACTATACTTGAATATGCAAGTCAGGATATTGCTTTTATTAAAAAACATAATGTTAAGATGATTATTGCTGCTTGCGGAACAGTTTCATCTGTACTTGGCAGCGGCAAAACAACTGATGGTGATATTGCTTTTTCAGGTGTGCTTCTTCCTGCGGCACAGACAGCGTGCAGTGTGACAAGAAACGGAAAAATAGGTGTAATCGGCACTGATGCAACTATAAAATCCGGAAGCTATGGAAAAGCTATAAGAAGTATACGTCCTGATGTAAAAGTCATCGGCAATTCTTGTCCGCTGTTTGTTCCTTTGGTGGAAAACGGATTCACTGACAAAAATAATCCTGTGACAAAGCTTGTGGTTGAACAGTATCTTGCTCCACTTAAAGCTGAGGGTATTGATACACTTGTTCTTGGCTGCACTCATTACCCTATCATCCGTGATACAATTGCTGATTATATGGGAGAAAATGTTACGCTTATTTCGTCTGGTGAAGAAGTTGCAAAGTATGCATACAATATGCTGATGCGCAATGATATGCTTACAGACCGTGAAGATAAAGGGACAAATACTTACTACACTTCTGACAGCGTTGAGCTTTTTGAGGAAAATGCACACGCTTTTCTCGGAAACTCCATAAACGGTAAAATTTACAAGGTCGGTATTGAGGAATTGATTTCCTGATTCATCTTAAAACAGAGGATTAAAATGGAAAGAAAAATTTTTTTAAATCTTAAAAGTATAAATTCTGTTGGAAATGACAGCAGCAAAACTGAGCTGAATTCTGATGGTGTACTCAGAATTCTCGATAATGGCGACATAGAAATAAGCTATGAGGAATCAGAAGCTACTGGATTCAAAGGCTCTACGACATTTATTGTTATTTCCACTGATATGCTTATTACCCTTAAACGTGTAGGTTCTGCGCCGTCTATTCTTACGATTGAGGCTGACCGCAAGCATCTTTGTCATTATGGCACACCGTATGGTGATATTATGATGGGAATAACCACTCATGCAGTCAGAAGCAATATTACTTTTGACGGCGGTGAACTTTATCTTAAATATACTATTGATGTAAACGGCGGATACGTTTCCGATAACGAAATCTATCTTAATGTTAAATAACTGAAAGGATGTAATAAAATGATTAACCCAATCAAATCCGCTTCAAATGAACTTCGTGAGCTGCTTATGGCTGCTCTCGGCAGACTTGTTTCTGAAGGAAAAATTGAGGCTGTTCCCCTGCCCGCTTTCAACATTGAAATTCCTCAGGACAAATCTCACGGTGACTTTGCTTCAAATATTGCGCTTGCTTGTGCAAAGCCTTTGAAGTCCGCACCAAGAAAGATTGCTGAAATGCTTTGTGAGGCAATAATTCTTGAAGGCAGCTCTTTTGAACGTGTTGAAATTGCAGGTCCTGGCTTCATTAACTTTTTTCTGTCAAGAAGTTGGTTCTCAAATGTAATTGGTTCTGTATTTGCTGAAAAGGAAAACTACGGCCGAACAGATACAGGTGCAGGAAAGAAAATCCTTGTTGAATTCGTTTCTGCAAATCCAACAGGCCCTATGCACATTGGTAATGCACGAGGCGGTGCTATCGGAGACTGTCTTGCTGCTGTTCTTGACTGGGCTGGCTACACCGTTGAACGTGAGTTCTATGTAAATGACGCTGGCAATCAGATTGAAAAATTCGGCAACTCCCTTAATCTCCGCTATTTACAGCTTTGCTCCGAAAACGGACAGGCATTCATTGCAAAGTACGCTGACAACGAGGAGCTTTGCCAGGCAATTTATAATGATGCAGACACCTTCCCTATGCCAGAAGATGTTTATCTTGGTGCTGATATTATTGTTCACGCTAAGAATTTCTATGATAACAACGGCAACGCTTATGCTGATAAGACAGAAGAAGAACGCAAGGACGCTCTTGTTGCTTTTGCACTTCCAAAGAATATTCAGAAACTTGAAGATGACCTCCGCAAGTACAGAATTGAGTACAACACATGGTTCCGTGAAAGCACTCTCCACAACAGTGATGCTATTAAAAACGTAATTGAACTTCTCAAGAAGAGCGGTTACACATACGAACAGGAAGGTGCACTCTGGTTCAAGTC
>JAZUSM010000114.1:0-6882 GCA_045606725.1 Oscillospiraceae bacterium
GTCACATCTCTTGATGATCCAGTCGAGAACTCTCATGTTGTCGCCGAAACCAGGCCACATGAAGTTGCCTTCTTCGTCCTGCTTGAACCAGTTAACGTTGAAGATCTTAGGAGCCTTGTCGCCGAGCTTTTCGCCCATTTCGAGCCAGTGTGCCCAGTAGTCGCCTACGTTGTAGCCGATGAATGGCTTCATAGCCATTGGGTCGTGACGGAGTACGCCAACTGCACCTGTTGCAGCAGCTGTTGTTTCGGAGGAAACAGCAGAGCCCATGTATGTGCCGTGTGTCCAGTCGAAGGACTGATATACGAGAGGAGTTGTGGAAGCACGTCTGCCGCCGAAGATGATAGCGGAAACAGGAACACCCTGTGGGTTGTTGAACTCAGGGGAGATGCATGGGCAGTTTTCAGCTGGAGCTGTAAATCTGGAGTTAGGGTGAGCAAGCTTCTGAGCCTTGCCGTCTTCGCCCTTGATGGATGTAAATTCAACGCCGTTAACCTTAGCACCCTTCCATTCTGTAGCGTTTACAGGAGGGTTCTTGTCGAGGCCTTCCCACCAAACTGTGTTGTCATCATTGTTGATAGCAACGTTTGTGAAGATTGTGTTCTTCATTGTGGAAGCGAGAGCGTTGTAGTTGGACTTTTCATTAGTACCGGGAGCAACACCGAAGAAGCCGTTTTCAGGGTTGATAGCGTAGAGTCTGCCGTCTTCGCCCTGCTTCATCCAAGCGATATCGTCACCAACTGTGAATACTTCGTAGCCGTCCTTGCGGTATCCCTCTGGTGGGATGAGCATAGCAAGGTTTGTCTTGCCGCAAGCAGATGGGAATGCAGCTGTGATATACTTGATTTCGCCGTTTGGCTTCTTAACGCCGAGGATGAGCATGTGTTCAGCCATCCAGCCTTCGTTCTTACCCTGGTAGGAAGCGATACGCAGAGCGAAGCACTTCTTGCCGAGGAGTACGTTACCGCCGTAAGCGGAGTTAACTGACCAGATTGCGTTGTCTTCTGGGAAGTGAACAATGTATCTCTTTTCAGGGTCAACGTCAGCCTTGGAGTGGAGACATCTTACAAAGTCATTGGACTCGTTGCCGAAAGCGTCCATAACTTCCTTGCCCATTCTTGTCATGATGTTCATGTTGAGAACAACATAGATAGAGTCTGTGATTTCAACACCAACCTTAGCGATAGGGGAACCGATAGGGCCCATGGAGTAAGGGATGATGTACATTGTTCTGCCCTTCATAACGCCGTCATAGAGCGGTGTGAGCTTAGCGTACATTTCCTGTGGGTCGCACCAGTTGTTTGTAGGACCTGCATCTTCCTTGTTCTTGCAGCAGATGAAAGTTCTGTCCTCTACACGAGCAACGTCGTTAGGGAGAGTTCTGTGGTAAAGACAGCCAGGGAGCTTATCCTGGTTGAGCTTGTACATCTTATCCTTGCTATCATCAGGAAGAGCGCAAACCTCTTCTGTAAGAGCGTCGAGCTGTTCCTTGGAGCCATCGATCCAGACAACACTGTCAGGCTTGCAGAGGGCAACCATTTCATCAATCCACTTGAGGATGTTAGGGTTCTGTGTAAGTGACATAATTTACAACTCCTTAATTGAATTTGAATTAAAATCCGAATATATTTGCATTTGCGAATATTTTCCTGCAAAAACATTCAAACTTTCCACATATACTATTATACTTTATTTCCGTCAATAAGTCAAGGGTGATTTCAAATTTTCATTATCTCAACACACCAATTTTTCGCAGACTTTTTCGGCAATATGCACGCAAAAGAAGTCGAATGACAATTTTTTAACAATTTGTTCCTTAAAATGGATAAAAAGCTGCAGACAGGAAAATGAAATTCTGAACTTGCAAACTTGCAAAAAGTGCGCACCCGAAAATCGGATACGCACTTTGTCGATTATGGATTAAAGAGCCTTGATAGCTTCAATAATTGCAGGCTCAGCCTCAGCAGCAGCACCGGCAAGAATGAAGTAAGCGTAGTTGCCTTCAGTTCCTACGATGGAAGCTTCTGCAAGTTCAACATCGTTAGGATACCATGCATCCTGAGAGATAGCCTTGTCACGGCGTGCATTAAGGTCAGCCTTTGCAGCCTCAACGTCCTCAGCTTCAATGATGATGATTTCACTCATTGTAGCGCTCATAGGGCACTGCATAACAAGCATATTGAGGTAGTTTGCGTTTTCAGGGTCAAGCATAAAGTAGTCTGTAAGCATCATTGTGTCTGTAACTTCCATCATTGCAGGCCACTCGCCTACTGCAAGTGCAGCGTCAGCAACAGGCTGGAGAGCATTTGCGGAAACCTCGCCGCCGTCCTCGTAAGGAGCTTCCTCAACGGATTCCTCTGTTTCAGCAGGAGCTTCCTCAGTTGCTGCTTCTGTTTCTTCAGCTATTGTTTCGGAAATTGTTGTTTCAGCAGTTGTAGTTTCTGGTGTTTCTGTTTCACCGCTGCTGCAGGCAGTAAATATTGCTGTACAGACAGCGATTGCGGAAATCATTGCAATAATCTTTTTCATATTTAAAAATCCTTTCTTTTTCTGTTGTCCCTCATAATGTTCTGAGGTCAAGCTAATTATAGCATGCTTAACAAAAAAAGCAAGCGATTTTTATAACTTTTAACGGTTGCGTAACAATTTGTAATTAGGCTGTAACTGATTGTGAAGTTTTTGCACAAAATGTCAATCTGTTTCAGCTTCGGTTTGGGAAGTGTTTGCCAATTCTTCATCTGCTGTGAGAATTCCGAAGCCGAGAAATTCCATTGTCAGCTCCGCTTCAGGGATTTCGAGAAGAACAGGTTTCAGGCTTTCCTTGTCAAATGAAAGGCGATAGAATGTACCTCCGAATTCGCCTTCGTAGTACATGTTTTCCTCTGTTTCAATACATGAAAGCTTATTCGCGGCCGAGTGGTCAAGTGCCTTGAAAATCAGCGAAAAAACAGCTGTGCTTCTTACGTCCTCCATCGGGACATCAAGCGAAAGCTCGCCAAGTTTTGCTTTTACACCCTCGCTGTTCATTGCAAGTTCAAGTCCTGCAAGTGTTTTGGGGGAATCGACGGACATTTCCCACAGTTCAGAACCGTACCGTGTGATTTTGCCGCTGAATTCCAGTTCGCCTGCCTGAATTTTCATTTCCGACTCATACTGAGCGTTCATATCAGGTGTTTTGCTTAGAAAACTACCGTCAATTGATTTACATGAAGTAAATGTTGTCATTAAAATTACTCCAAGTAAAATAATTGATATCCCTTTTCTGAATTTGCACATAAAAAAGCCCTCCATTCTAAAGAACAGAGGGCAATTATTACAATGTACTGTTCCGCCTTATCTGTTCCATTTCTTGAACACAAAAGGCAGATTTTCAATCACATCCGACGGAAGCATGCCGGTTTCGGAAAGCTTTTCAGCCGCAAGGTCAGCCGCCGTACCGTGTACAAACACGCCAGCTGCCGCCGCATCAACAGGTTCAAGTCCCTGTGCCGCAAATGCTGAAATAATTCCTGTCAGCACGTCGCCGCTGCCGCCTCGGCTTAATCCCGGATTTCCTGCAGGAATAACATAAGCCTTGCCCTTACCCACAACAATCGTTGGAGTACCCTTTGCAACAACGGTTACGCCGTACTCTCTTGAAAGATTTACAGCAAGAGTAAGTCTGTCAGCGGAAGCCTCCTCAGGAGTCGTGCCGCAAAGTCTTGCAAGTTCGCCTGCATGCGGAGTGATAATCAATTCTGCTTTTTTGTCCTTGATTATATCTATGTTGTCCGCAATGCAGTTTATTCCATCTGCGTCAAGAATTACAGTACAAGCCGCATTTCCGATAATTTTTTCAACAAGCTTCTTTGTGCCGTCGGTAACGGAAAGACCGCATCCCACGGCAACAGCATTCTTGTTTTCACATTCCTTTAGAACAGCATCAGCGTCAGGCTTGTCAATAACAAGGTACATCGCCTCAGGCATTGAAGAAGCAATCCTGCTGATTACGGTTTCGCTTGAAGCAAGGGTAACAAGTCCCGCGCCCGAACGGAGGGCCGCTTTTGTTGAAAGCGCCGCAGCACCGCTCATGCCTGAACTTCCTGCCACATTCAGTACCCTGCCGAAGTCGCCCTTGTGTGAATTTTTTGCACGCTTCGGGAACAATGCAGCAGCGTCCTTTTCCTCGAAAAGTGTAGGAAGGAGTTCAATTCCGGCAGCAGCCTTTGCAGGCAGACCGATTTCCCCGACAATTATTTCCCCACAGTATTCAGCAAGAGGTTCGGAAAGCATACCGATTTTCTTGTAGCCGAAAGTTACGGTGTAATTGCATTTCAGCGTGCCTTCCTCAACAGTACCCTTTAAACAGTCACCGCCCGACGGCACGTCTGCCGCAATTTTGATAGCAGGACTTCTCTGCGCAAAGGAAAAGCAAGCCTTTATCTGCGGAGGGAGAAAGCCGTGGAAGCCCGTGCCGAAAACACAGTCAACGATTATCGCCGCAGAAGCGAACTTAGAGAAAACCTTATCGATGTTGTCGTTGAGGTTAAGCACCTCAACGCCATGAACCCCGCTTAATTCACAGTATTCCAGCGCCGCAAGCTCGGTTGACGGGTCGCCGCAGGCAAGAACAACAGTAACGTTCATGCCGCTTTCAGCAAGAAGACGTGCGGAAACAAAACCGTCGCCGCCATTGTTTCCGCTTCCGCAGACAAATACAATACCTGATGAAATATCGGTTTCCTGACCGATTTTATAAATGAGCATAGTAAGAGCGCCGCCTGCGTTTTCCATTAATTCGCGGCAGGAAACACCATTCTTTTCGGAATTTTCCTCAATTGTTCTCATTTGCTTTGGTGTAGGATAAAACATTAATCTACCCCCATATTATTCGTAGAATGTAACAATTCCCGATGCAATGTTCTTGGTGTGTGAACAACTTACTGCAATTCTGCACTTTTTTGCCGCAAAAACCTTTTTGCCCTTACCCGAAAGGCTTATATAGTAAGCACCGCTGTAATCGGTCAGAACAGAAATTTCGTTAAGACGAATACCTGTTGAGTTGATACCCATTGCCTTGAGAAAGGCAAATTTTGCAGCAAACATTTCGCCCATTGCGAACATAGGAAAATGTTTTTCCATAAGGTATTTCATTTCCTGTGGTGAATAATATTTGGCAAGAAATCTTGGCTTGGCAGCCATTTTCTTAAAGCGGTCAAGTTCTACAAGATAGGAGCCAATAGTCATAAAAATAACATCCTTTCGGTTAAATATAATAGTGTTGGAATATATACTTATTGTTTGTTAAGATTAACCTTTATCTGTCTTGGCAGGAAAGGTCTGATAGCCTCAATAACCTTATCTTCAGCTGAAAATACAAGACGTACTTTACCGGCGGAAGCGTGAGTAAAGTCAGCATACCATTCTTCGGTTTTTGCGCCGCTGAGGCTTGTTCCTACAGCGCTTACAATTGTAACGCTGCTGTCTATATCGGGAGCGTTTTCGTATTTTCCGAAAGCTTCGAAAGAAGAAGCCTTTCCGGTGATAAGACGGGAACGCTTTCTTTTGGCAATAATCTTGTCAATGTCGATTTCACCGTTGGTCACGATATATTCATACTCAACATCAACCCCCGTAATAAGATAATAGCCGCCGTACATTACACCAAAAAGCAGAAGAAATGCAATTCCTGCGAATGCAGGTATAAACATCATTACGAAAGCGAGCAGTGCCGAAATCAGACACATACCGACCACAATTAATATTTTCTTTGCCGTATCTTTGCCGTTTGGGGCTTTCTTTACAATTTGTTCAACAAAAATGTCCATTT
Source organism: Oscillospiraceae bacterium (assembly GCA_045606725.1). Taxonomy (GTDB): domain Bacteria; phylum Bacillota; class Clostridia; order Oscillospirales; family Ruminococcaceae; genus RGIG8773. Next base: position 5,810 of record JAZUSM010000114.1, read on the forward strand.
TTGCCTCCTGATTTCATTTAGTTTTTGTATAAAATATATTATAGCACACTTTTTTTCAACTTTCAAGAAAAATTTACTTGCAATTTGTGACGGGATTGTATATAATAGTATTTGTAATAATAATCCCGAAACACGATGATATGAGAAAACCGACTGCGAAGCAGTCGGCTCCAAGAAATTTTCCGTTGGAAAATTTCTTTTAGTTGTTAGGCTGAAGATAATTTTTCGAAAAATCTTTTGGCTGTTCGGCTGAAGAAAATTTATCCGATAAGTTCTTGGCTGTGCCGTATTGGTACAGAATTAGTAAGCGTATGGAACAACGGTATACACAGAGAGAGGGGCGTAAGCTGGAAGTCCCTTTGTACCTCCGTATGACGAATTTCGCTCACGAGTGGTTCTGCTGAAACATTTTGCAAGTAGGCGGAAACGTATTTGCTGCGTTAAGGCATAGAGGATGATTGTCCTTTGTGGGTGGTTTATAAGCAAGGTTATGCCTTGTCCCGTTCAGGGGCAGGGCTTTATTTTTTTGCATAGAATTCCTCGTAATTTCGGGATAAGGAAAGGATTGTTTTTTAATGAAGGAACAGCTTGAAAAAATCAGACAGCTTGCAGAAGCAGAGCTTGCCGAGTGCAATTCCGCTGAAGCGCTTGAAGCGCTCCGTGTAAAGTACCTCGGTAAAAAGGGCGAGCTTACCGCTATTCTGAAGCAGATGGGCGGACTTTCCGCAGAGGAAAGACCTGTTATCGGACAGCTTGCAAATCAGGTTAGAGCTGATATTGAAGAAGCTCTCAGCACAAAGCTTGCTGCATTAAAGGCAAACGCACAAGCTGAACAGCTTAAATCCGAAACAATTGATATTACTCTCCCCGGAAAGACAGCTCCAATGGGCAAGCTTCACCCTCTTACAAAGGTTGAAAACGAAATCCGTGAAATATTCATGGGTATGGGCTTTGATATTGCCGACGGTCCTGAGGTTGACGACGATTATCACGTATTCGAGGCGTTGAACCTTCCTCCCGACCACCCTGCAAGAGATACACAGGATACATTCTACATCGAGGGAACAGATGAA
>JAZUSM010000115.1:0-2839 GCA_045606725.1 Oscillospiraceae bacterium
CCTGTAAGAAAAATTACAGGGGCGTTTCTGGTGGAAGAGGGTGGATTCGAACCACCGAAGCCGAAGCAACAGATTTACAGTCTGCCCCCTTTGGCCACTCGGGAACTCTTCCATATTAGGTTTTGCAGTTAAGCAAAAAAATGGAGCTGGTGGACGGACTCGAACCCCCGACCTGCTGATTACAAATCAGCTGCTCTACCAACTGAGCTACACCAGCTTAACTGTTTGTCGCTCTTGTTCAGCGACTTAATTATTATATCACACTGCCTTGAACTTGTCAACCCTCTTTTTGAGGTTTTACATTTTGTTCATAATTAGCGTGATATTTAAACAAACTACCGACGTATTTTCGCAAGGCAAAATACTCGTAGGACAAAAATGCTTTGCATTTTTGTTTTTTGGTCGGGGCGACAGGACTTGAACCTGCGGCATCTTGGTCCCAAACCAAGCACTCTACCAAACTGAGTTACGCCCCGATTTATTGTGCTCTCGTTCGACAGCTTTATCATTATACTACAAGAAAAAACATTTGTCAATACCTTTTTGAAAAAAAGTTGCTGAAATTTTTGAAAAAAGTTAGTGCATTGAGATAATAAGGAAATAGTTGAATTTTTTAAGGTAAAGTGATATAATATTTAAGTATATAGTTGTAAGTTATACGGAAAGGAAAGGTATGCTTGATGGCAAGTCGGATATTCAGTGAAATGATAAACAGGGAACTGAAATTCCTGCTTCCGAGAGCGCTTGTTCTTGATACGGTGATTTACATTATTTCGCTGCCTGTGTATGGTTTGTGCAAAGAGGTTCCGCTGGGGCTTCTGGCAGGAACGGCGGTTATGCTTGTCAATTTTATCATTCTCGGTCTTTCTTCGGAAAGGGCTGTCGAACGTCCTCTGCGTGCAGCAAAGGGTTATATGTTCGGCTCATATATGCTGAGACTGGCAATTGTGGGTGCGCTGTTCTTTGCGGGAATAAAATGCAGCTCTCTTAACCTTATAGCGTGTGCGCTTCCTCAGCTGTTTCCGAAAATTGCATATACTCTGCACGCAGCATTAAATAAGAAGGGAGGATAAGCCGTTATGGATATTAACGTTCGGGGTCCGTCCTATTTAGAGCTTGGCGGTATTAAGCTGTCAGCTTCAATTGTAATCGGCTGGATAATTATTGTTGCAGCGTTCTTTTTCTGCCGCTGGCTTACCAAGGATCTGAAAACCGTTCCTGATACAAAGCGTCAGGCGCTTGCTGAAACAATGGTCAGCTTCATGAACAACCTTATCGACGAAAACCTTGGTATAGGAAAGAAATTCTATGGTCCGTACCTTGCAACAATCTTTGTTTTTGCACTGATTGGTGCGCTGGTTTCACTGCTGGGTATCAGAAGCATGACTGTCGATATCAATGTTACTGCGACCTGGGCGGTTATGAGCTTTGTGCTGATTACCTACAATAAAATCGATGCAAATGGCTTCAAGGGATATCTCAAGGGACTTGCATCTCCTGCAATCCTTACACCGTTCAACATCCTGAGTGAAATTGCTACACCTGTATCAATGGCGCTTCGTATGTTCGGTAACATGGCCGGCGGTATGATTATTACTACTATGCTTTATGCAGCTCTTGGACTTGCAAGCAGTGCGATTTATAATCTTATCGGATTCAGTGCTGACACATATTATTTCAGCTTCCTGCAGGTAGGTATTCCGGCAGTTCTGTCAATTTATTTTGACTTGTTCTCGGGCGTAATTCAGTCCTACGTTTTCATTATGCTTACTATGGCATACATCAAAAACGGACGAGAAGGCTAAAAACCTATTATACTATTATAATATAATTTTGGAGGTACAAACAAATGGAAAATGAAGCTTTATTGAATGCACAGGCGACTGTCCTTGCCGGACAGGCTATCGGCGCAGGTCTTGCTATGATTGCAGGTATCGGCCCTGGTATCGGTGAAGGTTACGCAGTAGGCAAGGCTATCGAAACAATCGGCAGACAGCCTGAAATCAAGGGTACAGCTACATCTACAATGTTTATCGGATGTGCTATCGCTGAAACAACAGGTATCTATGGTCTGTTCGTTGCCCTTATGCTCCTGTTTGCTAACCCATTCCTCAAGTTCCTCGGTTAATCTGACGATTACGAAAAATTTGCAGGAACAGGAGGCAATTCTATAAAATGGGCTTTTTTGAATTTTTTGGTATAGACTTAACTACCATTATCGGCGTTTTGCTGAATACGCTCATTCTGTTTCTCATATTCAAGAAATTTCTTTTTGACAAGGTGAACGCTGTCCTCGATGAGCGCAACAATTCCGTTGCGAAGACTTACGAGGAAGCTGACAAGACTCTCGAAAACGCTAAGCAGCTTGAAACGGAGTATACCGAAAAGCTTGCTGCAGCTAAGGAAGAATCCGCTGAAATTGTCAAGAATGCCACAAAGAAGGCACAGACACGTTCCGACGAGATTATTGCAGATGCTAAAGAAGAAGCACGCAACATTGTCGATAAGGCGAATGCTGACATTGAGAAAGAGAAAAAACGCGCCGTTAATCAGATTAAGGACGAAATCTCCGATATTGCTCTGTCCATTGCTTCTCAGGTTGTTTCCAAGGAAATTGATGAGAAAACACATGAACAGCTTATCGAGAGCTTTATTGATGAAATCGGTGAATAATTGCGGAGGGTGAATTCCGTATTTGACCCGCTGCATTGAAAGGAACTTGCAAAAATGACGGGTACAATTGAAAAAATATACTCGGAGGCAGTTTTTGAGCTTGCGTGTGAGCAGGATTGTGCGGACGAAGTAAAGGCTGAGCTTGATACTCTGGCGGCTGTTTTTA
>JAZUSM010000116.1:0-108553 GCA_045606725.1 Oscillospiraceae bacterium
CATAGGTTGTTTTAAAAATTCTGTGGTTTTCAAACATTTTAACTGCCTCCTTAATAATTTTTCAGGTCGCAGTTTTAGCAATAAATCCTGCCTGTTATTTCCAAATCGGGCACGATTTAATGCTAAACAACTGCTCCCTACAATGTGCCTTTTTAACGTATGAAAGGCAGAGTAAAGGCTGGCGCCTTTACTTACTGCCCTCAAAACATTATTACTTACGAAGACCGAGCTTTTCTACGATTGCACGATATCTGTTGATATCCTTCTTAGCAAGGTAGTTGAGAAGGTTACGTCTGTGACCTACCATCTTAAGAAGACCTCTTCTGGAGTGGTGGTCCTTCTTGTGAACCTTCAGGTGTTCAGTAAGATCGTTGATTCTCTTTGTGAGAATTGCAATCTGTACTTCAGGTGAACCTGTATCGTTTTCGCTTGTCTTGTTTGCTGCAATAATCGCAGTCTTTTCTTCTTTCAGCATCATAGCCAAAACACCTCTTTCTTAATATTATCCGCAACATAGTAAGCGGCAGGCATTATTCCGCAAGCGGCTTACTCCGCAAACCAAGTAGACGGACTCATGCTGTATTTTACAACACAACTCATAAATTATAACACACAAAAATTGATTTGTAAAGGGGTTTCAGGAAATAATTTTCCCTTTTTTCTTTTTACCTTCAACCGGCGCTTCCTGACCGCCCATATCTGTAAATACACTTTCATCGGCAGAAAGCGGTTTTAGGTAGTCGTACTCGGGGTTGTCCATTCCCCTTTCTTCATAATATGGGTTGATAACGTATTTCTGCACCTTCGGGTAAGAATTGAACATTATAATAAAACCTATAAAGGTAATTGCCCAAAGAGGAACAAGAATCAATGTAACCGGTGTTACAAATGTCATTGCAACAAGAAGAGAGATTATTGCCATTACTATTATTAATGTAATAAAATTCTTTTTTAGTTCAAGGCATGCAAGATAAAAACCGTTCTTGATAATATTCTTTAGAGAAAGATTAGTTGAAACAATCATAGGGAAAATGTAAAAATTCATCATGAATATTGTCAGAGCAAAACTGATTGAGATTACACACATTACCATATAAATTGTTCCGCCTGATTCTGCCGCATCTCTCAACTGAGGATAGATTTCAAGTCCCAGCAAAGCGGAAATCAGGAACACTGTATCGACTATTCCGACAGGAAGCGCCTGCTTCCAGTTCTGCGAAAAGCCTTTCCAGAAATCATGAAATACAAAAGCATTCTTGTCCATTGAAAAATTACGTAGAACTCTTGTCATACCTGCAATTGCAGGTCCGATAGTTACAACAGGAAGACAGAATAAAAATGTAAGAAGGTTAAGCTTGACAAGCTTCCACCAATATCTGAAATAGAGGTCACAGAATTCGAAAAAAGCCTTTTTCTTCGGTGCATCCTTAGCGACACCTCGTCCTGCCTTTTCGTAATTATTACTGAATAATCCCAAAATTACAACTCCTTTGTTTTTTGTTCCCCATTATCCTCAAACCTGCCAGAAATCCGTAAGAAAAAAAGTCAGCAGACTTTCTGCAAATGCACCTGCTGCTGCAATTGCGCACAATATAACATATTTTGTAAAATACAGTCTTAAGTCAATCTGTACAGCTGTACCGCTTCTTCCGAATGCTGCCGAACATATATCCGAAGACATATTTACTGATTCTCTCACAGCAATAATAATTGCAAAGGCCGAGATAACTGCTCCCGGAATTATCATTATCGCAGACATACCGACACCTTTGAATGCGTATTCTGCATAGAAACCTGCCAGCGTTATTCCTGTACCGAAGCCGTGAAACACTGGAACAAGGTACTCAGCTGGATGTGCAATTGCGCTTAATCCCAACAGAAAACAGGCAACCAACATTATAAATGGTTCGCAGAATGAATTGACAAGTATTTCGGCAAATTCCTTATTAATCCGCCCCGAAATAAAGCTTTCTGCTACTGATTCAAATTTACCTGCATATCCGCTTGGCGGAAAGCTATACAGAATTACTCCAGCAAGCACACCAACAAAATACAACAAGGTAATTCCTGTCAATCTGCTTTTTTTGCTGCACGAAATATTTTTATCCGTCATATAAACCGTCCTTTACTTTTTTAGTAAAGTATATGCGGATAATTATTTTTCAGAACTATTTTGAAAGCTCGTATGCTCTTCTTGTACAGCTTTCACAAGCCTTGTTTACTGTTTCGGTAAGTTTACCGTCGTAAAGCTCTTTAAGTCCCTCAAGTGTTGTTCCTCCGGGACTGGACACCATTTTGATAAGCTCATCAATGGTATATCCTGAGTCGGTAATCATTTTTGCTGAACCAACAAGCGACTGGGAGAAAAGTCCTTTTGCAGTTTCTTCGTCAATATCAACGGATTTTGCGTAATCCACGAAAGCCTTTGCAAAGAGATAAATGAATGCAGGACTGCTGCCGTTTACTGCGATGATTTCTTTCATTTTATCCTGCGGTACGACCTCTGCCTTTCCACAGGAAGCAAAGATATTCTTTACGAATTCAAATTCCTCATCGGTAACGTTTGCATTTCTCGAAAGCGCAGAAGCACCCTCACCGAGAAGAAGCGGCGTATTCGGCATTACAAGGACAACCTTTGCATTTTCCAGTGTTTTTGACTGAAGATATTCGGATGTAATACCTGCACAGATTGAAATAATGATTTTGTTCTTTGTAAAATCGCTTCCGACCTTATCAAGCACGCTATCCAGCTGCTGAGGCTTAACTGCGAGAAATACATAATCGCACTTCTGAACAAGCTCATTTTCGTTCGCACATGGTTCAACGCCGAACTGCTTTAATCTTTCTATCATTTCATTATTCGGGTCATAAGCATATAAACTGATTGTTCTTGATGATGCATACATTTTCACATCACCGCACAGGCCGCTTCCTACTATACCTTTGATAATAGCAAAACCCATATTGCCTGCACCGATAAATCCTACTGCTGTCATAAATCATCGTCCTTTCAACAGCATAAAAATAACATATTAAACAGTATACTACAAATTGCACAAAATAGCAAGTATTTTTTATATTTTATAGCTCGTTAAATTTACTCTTTATGAAAATAAAGGATATTACTACTTGATATTTTTCTGAAATTATGTATAATTAAATCAGGTATGTTTTTATGTTTTGGTAAAGATATTAATAAAGTAAAGGAATGATTATTATGGCTGAAAAAAAGTTTAGCGTTGCACTTAAAACCATCATTGGTGAATTTCATCTTGAAACTATTTATCTTCCTGAAGACGCTTCGAAGCTTATGGTAAGCGAAACCGACCTTAACCGTCCGGGACTTCAGCTTATGGGCTTTTACGAATACTTCAACAATGAGCGTATACAAATTCTCGGAAAGATGGAATTTGCTTATCTTGCTACAATTGACGAGGAAACACGTTTCAATCGTCTTGACATGCTTTTTGCACAGCACATTCCTGCACTTATCATTTCAAGAGAGCTCCCCTATTTCCCTGAAATGGTTGATCTGGCTCAGAAATACAATGTTCCGCTTCTTCGCAGTAAGGACAGCACATCCAGCTTTATGGCGGCTCTGATTGCTTTCCTCAATCTGCATCTTGCTCCTAGAATTACCCGTCACGGTGTACTTATCGAGGTATACGGTGAAGGTATGCTTATTCTTGGTGAAAGCGGTGTTGGTAAGAGTGAAACTGCTGTTGAGCTTATCAAGAGAGGTCACAGACTTGTTGCGGATGACGCTGTTGAAATCAGACGTGTTTCTAGCATCAGCCTTGTTGGTTCTTCTCCTGAAAACATCCGTCACTTCCTTGAAATCCGCGGTATCGGTATCGTTAACGCACGCCGTCTGTTCGGTATGGGTGCAGTAAAGGTTACTGAAAAGATTGATATGATTGTTGAGCTTGAACCTTGGGACAGCGAGAAGGTTTACGACAGAATGGGTGTTGACAATGAGTACACGTCTATTCTTGGGGTAAAAGTACCCTGCACGACTATTCCTGTAAAGCCTGGTCGTAACCTTGCTGTAATTCTTGAAGTTGCGGCTATGAACAACCGTCAGAAGAAAATGGGATACAATGCGGCTCAGGAGCTTCTTGACAATCTCGGACTTGATATGGACCGCAAGGAAACTATCAAGAAGTGGGATATTTATTGATTGGAGGAAATTCCTTTGCGAATTATTGCAGATACACATACACACACGGTTGCTTCGACACACGCTTATTCTACTGTGCTTGAAATGGCACAGTTTGCTGAAAAGGCTGGTCTTGAAGCGCTGGCAATTACTGACCATACACCAAATTCTACGGACGGGCCTCACGTCTGGCATTTTCATAATCTGCACAAGGCGCTGCCTCGTGAGCTTTGCGGTATAAAACTTATTTTCGGTGCAGAGTCGAGCATTGTCGATTATGATGGCAACATTGATTTTCCTGAAAATGAATGCAAGGCTCTGGACTGGATTATTGCTTCAATTCACAGAAATCAGCTTGCTAAGGCTTCACCTGCGGAAATTACAAAGCTGTATCTTGGAGTTGCTGAAAATCCTTATGTTGATGTTATAGGACACTGTGCAACTGTTGGTTATGAATTTGATTATGAGAAATGTCTGAAAAAGTTCAAGGAATGCGGTAAGCTTGTTGAGATAAACGAAAGTTCTATCATGTGGAAAAATACAGAAAATAACTTTCGTGAAGTTATTCGTGTTTGCAAAAAATATGATGTGCCTGTTGTTGTCAACTCTGATGCGCATTTCTGCACGCTTGTCGGACATTTTGACAATGCAATCCGTTTGCTTGAGGAACAGGATTTCCCTGAGGAACTGATTGTCAATGCAGATTGGGACAAGCTGTATTCTTTTATTTCTGCAAAGAGAGGAAATATTTTCGGTTAACAGGCATAAAATTACTTATCATATACAAATAAAAGGCGGTAACGTTATGGGTTGCTTAGATGAAAAAATTGAACAGATTACCGCGGAAGCTGCGGCGCTTGGTTGTTACACCGAAAAGGGCGCAGTTCTCAAGGATTACACTACTTTTAAGATTGGCGGCAGATGCGATTTACTGGTAAAGCTTAACGGTGAGGAAAGCTTTGTAAAGCTTATTCCGCTTGCTGAAAAGCTTGGTGTGCCGTACTACATTTTCGGCAAGGGTTCTAACCTAATTGTTGACTCAGACGGAATAATGGGAGTTGTTTTCGTTTCTGGCAAGGATTATGCGGAAATTAAGCTTATTGATGATACAACCATTCTCTGCACGGCTGGCACTTCCCTTTCTCAGCTTTGCAAATTTGCACTTAAAAACGGACTTACGGGGTTGGAATTCGCTTATGGTATCCCCGGAAGCCTTGGCGGTGCGGTATTTATGAATGCAGGCGCTTACGGCGGAGAGATGAAAGATGTTGTGGCAAGCGTAAAGGTCATGGACATTACAGGCAAAATTGCTGAATATCCTGCCGAACAGCTTGATTTCTCCTACCGTCACAGCCGTTTTACGGAAAGCGGCGAGATTATTCTTTCTGCAGTGATAAAGCTTGAAAAGGGTGACAAAGAACAAATCAAGGCTCAGATGGACGACCTGATGGAACGCAGATGCAGCAAGCAGCCGCTTGAATATCCCAGTGCAGGAAGCACGTTCAAGCGTCCTGAGGGAAGCTACGCTTCGCTGTTGATTGAACAATGTGGACTGAAAGGTGTTCACGTTGGTGATGCTGAAGTCAGCACTAAACACAGCGGTTTTGTTATCAACAAGGGCAACGCAGATTTTGCTCAGCTTATGGAGCTGATTGAAATTGTAAAGAATACTGTAAAGGAAAAAACGGGTTATGTTCTTGAATGTGAGCCGTTGATTATTTCGGATAAGGAGATGTGAGAGGATATGAAATTTCTGATTGTAACAGGTATGTCGGGGTCAGGAAAATCGGGTGCTGTAAATGTGCTTGAAGACATCGGCTACTACTGCATTGACAACATTCCCCCACAGCTCATTCCGAAATTTGCTGAAATCTGTATCAACAACGGTCAGATGCAGAAGGTTGCTATTGTTACGGATATTCGTGGTGGAGAGCTTTTCTTTGAGCTTGATGAGGGCTTGAATTATCTGAAAAGCAATAATCTTGACACCTCTATTCTTTTTCTTGACGCAAGTGATGAAGTGCTGATAAAGCGCTACAAGGAAACAAGGCGCAGACATCCGCTTGATGAACAGAGTCACGGAAGTCTGCAAAAAGCTATCAACACGGAACGTGAGGTGCTTGCGTCTGTTCGTGAGCACGCTGATTATTACATAGATACCACTGACCTTTCTATGGCACAGCTCAAGGAAACAGTTTATTCTCTTTTCCTTGACAATCCGAATGAATCGATGGTTGTAAAAGTTATGTCATTTGGATTCAAGTACGGAATTTCCCGTGAGGCTGACCTTGTTTTTGATGTACGTTGTCTGCCTAATCCGTTCTACATTCCTGAGCTAAAACAGCACACGGGACTTGAAAGCTGTGTGCGTGATTATGTGCTCAGCTTTGACCAGTCAAAGGAACTGGAAAAGAAGCTTAAAGATATGCTGGATTTTCTTATTCCGCTGTACATTCACGAGGGTAAGAGTCAGCTTGTGATTGCTTTCGGCTGCACAGGCGGCAAGCACAGAAGCGTTACCTTTGCGGAAACTATCTACAAGCACCTTGTTGACAAGAATATGCGCTGCAGAATAAGTCACAGGGACATTAACAAGGACAAATAAAGGATTGATATAAATGTCTTTTTCACATTCGGTAAAAAAGGAGCTTTGCTCGATTATTACGGATAAAGACAGAAAATACTGCTGTTTATACGGGATGCTTTTATTCTGCAAGAATTTCACTCCCGACTCGATTACATTTCAGACGGAAAATCAGCTTGTTTGTGAGCTCTTCTGTCATCTTACCGATGATGTTATCGGCGGAAGAAATATTGTTGAGGTTACGGAAACAAAGAAGAAAAATAATGTTACGCTGTACTCGCTGAGTATTTCTTCGGAACATTTCAGAGAGGAAATTATTTATCGGTACAGAATTTCAAGCCGTACGCTTATTCACCGTATTCAGCGTGAGAATATTGACAACAATAGTATTTTTGCGTTTATTGCAGGTGCGTTTCTTTCCTGCGGAAGCATTACGGAACCTATCAAGGAGTATCATCTTGAATTCGTTGTGCCATACTATGATCTGACGCAGGACCTGCTCAGTTTGCTAACTGAGATTGGTATCAATGCAAAGTACACCGAGAGAAAAAACATGTATGTTATTTATCTAAAGGGCAGCGAGTCTATTGAAGATTTGCTGACGCTTATGGGTGCAACAATGAGCAGCATTGACCTGATGAATGTCAAGATTTACAAGGACGTTCGCAACAAGGCTAACCGTATTGCTAACTGCGATTCGGCCAATATTGAACGTACTCTCAAGGCTTCGGACAAGCAGATTGCGGATATTGAATATATTGCTGACACAATCGGATTAGAAAATCTTCCTGCTGATTTAATCAACATTGCAGAGCTTCGTCTGGAGTTTCCCGAAATGTCACTTCGTGAACTGGGTGAAAATCTGGACAAGCCTCTTGGGAGGTCAGGTGCAAATCACAGGCTTAAGAGGATTTCCGAGATTGCAGAGGCTTTGCGTGAGGAACGGAATGAAAAATAAACGGAGGTGCGGCAAATGAGCTTTGTACATCTTCATCTGCACAGTGAATACAGTCTACTTGACGGTGCGTGCCGCATAAAGCAGCTTGTCAGATATGCAAAGGAACTGGGACAGGAGGCTGTTGCGGTTACTGACCACGGCTGTATGTATTCGGCTATTGAATTTTACAATGAGGCGGTTGCACAAGGCATAAAGCCTATTATCGGCTGTGAGGTTTACGTTGCACCGAGGACGAGATTTGACAAAATTCACGGTCAGGACAACAAGCCTTATCATCTTGTGCTGCTTTGCAAAAATAACACAGGCTATCAGAATTTAATCAAGCTTGTTTCATATGGTTACACAGAGGGTTTCTACAACAAGCCCCGTGTTGACATTGAGCTTCTCGCGAAATATCACGAGGGGCTTATTGCTTTGTCCGCTTGTCTGGCGGGTGAAATTCCGAGAAAGCTTGTGAATGGTGAATATGAGAGTGCAAAGGCTGTTGCACTGAAATACCGTGATATTTTCGGTGATGGCAACTATTACATTGAGATACAGAACCACAATATTCCTGAGGAAATGAGAATACTTCCGCTGTTGTACAGGTTATCGGCGGAAACCGGTATTCCTCTTGTGGCTACAAACGATGCTCACTATATTACAAAGCAGGACCACGAGGTACAGCGTGTGCTGATTGCAATTCAGACCAACACGCTTCTTAGTGAGCCTAATCCCCTTTCATTTCCAACAAATGAGTTCTATATGAAGTCGGAAGCAGAAATGCGTGAATTGTTTGCCTATGTTCCACAAGCTATTGACAACACTGCTAAAATTGCGGAAATTTGCAATGTTGAGTTCGAATTTGGCAAAATCAAGCTTCCGAAGTTTACGATTGAAAATGTTACTGACAACGTGGATTATTTCCGAAAGCTTTGCTACAAGGGAATGAAGAAGCGTTACGGTGAAAATATCAGCACAGAAATTACTGAGCGAATGGAATATGAACTTGATGTAATCACACGAATGGGTTATGTTGACTATTTTTTAATAGTATGGGATTTTATCAGATATGCCCGTGAACAGAAAATTCCTGTTGGTCCGGGACGTGGTTCGGGTGCGGGAAGTATTGCGGCATACTGCATAGGGATAACCTCGGTTGACCCGATGAAGTACAACCTGCTGTTTGAGCGTTTTCTTAATCCTGAACGTGTTTCTATGCCTGACTTTGATATTGATTTCTGCTATGAGGGCAGGCAGAGGGTTATTGATTATGTTGTACGAAAGTACGGCACGGACAGGGTTGCTCAGATTATCACTTTCGGTACTATGGCGGCAAAGGGTGCAATTCGTGATGTGGGACGTGTTATGGGTATTCCCTATCAGGCGGTGGACAAGGTTTCGAAACTTTTGTCGGGTATTTCGCTTGAAGATGAGCTGAAAAACAATGCTGATTTAATGGTACTTTACAAGAATGACAGTGACGTGCGGAAGATGATTGATACAGCGAAAAAGCTGGAAGGTATGCCCCGTCACGCTTCGACTCACGCAGCAGGTGTAGTAATTTCCGATGCTCCTGTAAGTGAGTATGTACCTGTACAGAAAAACGGCGATGCTATTGTTACACAGTATGCAAAAGATGAACTGGAAAGTCTTGGCTTGCTGAAAATGGACTTTCTGGGACTTCGAAACCTTACTGTAATCCGTGATGCTGAAAATTATATAAAAAAAGCTGTTCCTGACTTTGATATAACAAAAATTCCGCTTGATAACAAGGCGGTTTATGAGATGATTTCTCAAGGATACACGTCAGGGGTATTTCAGTTTGAAAGTGCAGGTATGAGACAGGTACTTATGCGGCTTAAGCCTGAGTCGATTGAGGACTTGATTGCTGTGCTTTCGCTGTACAGACCGGGTCCTATGGACAGTATTCCACGCTATATTGAGTGCAGGCACAATCCTGAAAAAGTTACTTACAAGCATCCTATTTTAAAGGATATTCTTGATGTAACCTACGGCTGCATTGTTTATCAGGAGCAGGTAATGGAAATCTGTCGCAAGATGGCTGGATACTCTTACGGACGTGCTGACCTTGTAAGGCGTGCTATGGCTAAGAAAAAGGCTGATGTAATGCTGAAAGAACGGAGCGTGTTTGTTGAGGGTGCTATGGCAAATGGTGTTGAAGAAAGCGTTGCAAATGATATTTTTGATGAGATGGTAAGCTTTGCTTCATATGCATTCAACAAGTCACATGCGGCGGCTTATGCCTACATTTCCTATCAGACAGCTTATTTGAAATGCCACTACTACAAGGAATATATGGCGGCGCTGATGACGGCTTCTCTTGACAACACGGGGAAAATTCTTGAATACACGGAGGAATGTGCGAAACACGGCATAACTATACTTCCACCTGACATTAATGAAAGCGGTACGGGATTTGTTCCGACTACAAACGGAATACGCTTTGCTCTTCTGGCTGTAAAAAATCTTGGTGTCAACTCTATACGTGATGTGATTGCAGAACGTGAAAAGGATGGCAAGTTCGTATCGTTGGAAAGCTTCTGCAAGCGTATGAACGGCAACGACATAAATCAGCGTGCAATAGAGAGTCTGATTAAGTGCGGTGCGTTTGACTGCTTCGGGCTGAACAGACGCGAGATGATTGAAAATTATGACAGAATTTTCAGCAGCATACAGGCGTACTCCTCACGAAATATGGAGGGGCAGATTAACTTCTTTGAGCTTGATTCGGGTGAGGAAACTTCTTCGGTAAGCATTGAACCGTATGAGGAATATCCCATTGCTGAAAAGCTTGAAATGGAAAGAGAAATTCTCGGAACTTACATTTCGGGACACCCTCTTGACAGCTATGGCTTGTACGCAAAGCTTCTGCGGACAAATTCAATTGCACAGCTGCTTGATGAAACACGTCCGTTAAAGGATAACAGCAATGTTTCGATGTTCTGCATATTGCAGGGCGTCAAGCTTTACACGCAGAAAAACGGTGCACAGATGGCTTTTGTTACGCTTGAAGATACAAGCGGCGAAGCAGAGGGAATTGTTTTTGCGGATATTCTTGCAGGAAACAGGAATATTATTCAGAAAGGCAGGAAGGTTTTTCTGAAAGCACATGTTTCCTACAAGGATGATGAACCTAAACTTATTGTTGAGCAGGTTTTTGATGCTGATTTATATATGAAACGTATTGAGGAAATGTCTTTATATATCAAATGCTGCTCATACGAAAAAGATAAAATTCAGGATATTATTGATATTTGTTCGGAATTTAAAGGTCAAAACAGGGTTATCCTGTATTTTCAGGACATAAGAAAAACCGTATCTCCGAAGAATATCAGCGGAATAAAGTTCAGCGAAAGTTTGTTTAATAGGCTTTCTGCTGTAACAGGATGTGAAAATATTGCTTTAAAGTAGCAAAATGCTTAATTGTTGCTTATTGTCTTGACAAAGGCTTTTCAAGATAGTATAATATATTATGTTTGGAAAGTATAATTTGTACATTTTATGTGTATAATTTGGAGGAAAAAGGTATGAAGAGAATAGGTGTTTTAACAAGCGGCGGTGACGCTCCTGGTATGAACGCTGCTGTAAGAGCTGTTGCAAGAGCTGCTCTCGGCAAGGGTTATGAGGTTGTTGGTATTCAGAGAGGCTATAACGGTCTTCTCAATGGTGAAACTATCAATCTTGGCGCTCGTGACGTTTCCAACATCATTCAGCACGGCGGTACAATGCTTTACACTGCTCGCTGCAAGGAATTCAAGGATTGGGAATATGTAGAAAAGGCTAAGGCTCGCTGCGACGAACTCGGTCTTGTTGGTATTGTTGTTATCGGTGGTGACGGTTCTTTCAGAGGCGCTGCTGACCTTTCCAAGGCAGGCGTACCATGTATTGGTATCCCAGGTACAATTGACAACGATATCTCCTGCACAGACTATACAATCGGTTATGATACAGCCATGAACACAGCTATGGAAATGGTTGATAAAATCCGTGATACTGCTATGTCCCACGACCGTTGCTCCCTCGTTGAAGTAATGGGCAGAAATGCAGGTTGGATTGCTCTTAACGTTGGTACAGCTGTTGGTGCTATGGCTATCCTTACACCTGAAGTTCCTTTCAATCTTGATGATATTGTTGCTAAGATGGAAGCTTCCAAGAAGGCTAAGAAAGAACACTTCATTATTCTCGTTTCTGAAGGTGTTGGTAATTCAGAGGCTCTTGCAAAGGAAATTGAGGCAAGAACAGGTATTGAAGCTCGTGCTACAATTCTCGGACATGTTCAGAGAGGTGGTTCACCTACAGTTCGTGACAGAGTTGCTGCAAGTGAAATGGGTTACTACGCTGTAAACCTTCTCGATCAGGGTATCGGCAACCGCGTTGTAGCTATGCGTGATAACAAGATTGTTGACTTCGACATCAAGGAAGCTCTTTCTATGAAGAAGCCATTTGATGAAAATCTTTATAAGATTGCTAACGAAATTTCTTTCTAATTAAATATCGGCATTTACAGAGTAGACAGATGTGCGTATAAGTGCTTGGCGGACGGGGAGTTGCCGCCTTGACGAAAAACAATTAATTGTTTGCGGTACATCTGTCGCATCCCGCTGAAATGCATAACAGGAGCTTTTCATTGAAATGATGTTTCTCCCGATTATGCAAATTAGCATAATTTTAAGGAGGTATTATAATGAAAAGCTTTTTTTCTACATTTAAAGACTCTGCGGCAGAATTGAAAACTATACGTTGTATTGCAGTAACTGGTATTCTGATAGCATTTTTTATTTGCTTTGATATGACTTCTATAAAAATAGGTGATTTTATTAAGGTAAACTTTGCTTTCGTTTTTCTTGCTTCGGTAGGTATGCTGTTCGGTCCTGTTCCTGCTATGCTTGCTGCACTGGCAGGCGATTTTATCGGATGTATTCTCAGCGGTCAGGCGCCCCTGCCCCTGCTTTCCTGCACAGCTGTACTGGAGGGGCTGTTATATGGGGTAATGCTGTACAAGAAAACAGGTGTAAAGCTTGTTACAATGGCTGTTATTGCAAGAGTTGCTGACTCGGCAGTTATTTCGTTGCTGTTGAATACAATGGTACTCAGATATTACAACTTCATGTCAAGCACTGCTGAACAATTTTATATCAGATGCGGAAAAATTGCTATGGAACTTATTGTGTTTATTCCGTTGGTTATTATTGTTTTGCCTGCTGTTGCTTCTGTTTACAGTAAGATTTTCAAAGTAAAACCGCAGAATTAAGAAAGGATTTGTATTTATGGCACCTGCTTACGATAAAAAAAAGCAGATTGAATTGCAGAATATAATTTTCAGCACAAGTGAAAAAAAATTAATGGTATCCCCTGAATTCCTTGAAGAAATGACGAAACACTATATTTCCAAGAGAATGAAAACCATTAATCAGACAATGGAAGGTATCGCTGCTACAAAAAATCTTCAGAGCTTTTTCAATTACTTCGATACGATTTTTAAGGCGCTTGATGAACTTATTGTTCTTCAGGACTATCACACCTTCAAGGAACCAACTCCGTCAGTTGTCAAAAAAACACTTCTTGCTAAAAAAGGACGTTACATAATTGCTTTACTTAACCGTATCTGGAAAGATGCTAACCTTAAGGCAAAGTATGATGCACGTTCAGATGTTCCGAGAAAGGTTGAGGATTTTGCTCCTGTACTTGATGAAATGCTCATTTACAAGGATCAGTATACTCCTGACAGCATGGACGTACTGAACAAGTTCTACTCCTCGGTTTACGGTCACAACATTGGTGAAGAGCCTGTTATTGATGAATCTGATATGCCGACAGATGAGTTTGTTCCGAGCGGTGATGAATTTGTTGAGGAAGAATTTCCTGCGGTTGAATAAAATTAAGGCAAGTGAATTATCACTTGCCTTTTTAATATTCTGAATTATTCAGTTCAAATATTGCTTCGTTAATCTCCTTTTTTAAAGTGTTATCCTTTGTATCTATATTACTTAAATATTCAACATATTCAGGTTGAAGTGAAAAGCCCAATATAGTTACCAATCTATCCAAAATATCTGTATATTCTTTGTTATTGAATATTTCTATTAATGGCTCAAAATTCACTTGAGCTGTTCCACTTCTTCCTACACCCATTTCTAAAGCATCTAATAAATGTTCAAATACTGCCCTGTCTTCTTGTATTTTATTAGAGATGCATTTCAAGATTATAGCATTCATTAGCATTATAAATTCATGTTCATCTATCTTAGCATACGAATCAAATCTATTAATTATACGCTCTGTGACATCAAAAATCACATCTTTGTCAGTTGACTGTAAATCCGCTATAAAATCCACGATTTTCATTTTATTTCTCTCACATTCCATATTCATTTGAATATAAACTGATATGTTACTCCAAACCATTCTCTCACCCAATAGGTTGGCAACAGATACCATGCTGTTGGGGCGGATACTGCATAGCTTTCGGGAAAATACTCGGAGGCTATCATTTTTGCTCGGAGCTGATGAAACTCGCTTGTTACGATTGTTACGCTCCCGCCGAGTCCGTTTTCCTGCATTTTTTCAAGCGAGAAGCGGAGATTTTCGTCGGTACTGGTGGACTTATCCTCCATAATTATTCTTTCTTCTGCTATCCCCTTTTTCACAAGCTCGCGCTTCATACACTCTGCTTCGGACATTATTTCGTCGCTTCCCTGTCCGCCTGATACGATACACATTGTATCTGGATTTTCGGAAAGATACTCGTAAGCGGCATTGATACGCTTACTCAGCATAAGGCTTGGACGCTCACCTTTTACTTTACAGCCGAGGATTATTACGGTTGTATTTTGGGGCGGCGGTGAGTTTACGGCTGAAAGCATAAATGCTGAAATTACTGTGGCAAGGATAACAAGCGCAACGGCTATAGCTGTTATAGTTATGGCTGTGATACGGAGTGCTTTATTTTCGCTGAGCAAGGCAAGAAGCTTGCTCCAGTAGATTGTTGTAAAAAACAAAGCGGCACAGGCAAGCATACCTGCGGTATTGCCAATATTGAAAAATACTCCGCTGAATACGGGCGGAAAAAGAAAAATTGCAAATCCTGCGGCAAATAATACAGCAAGGCACGTTCTGAGGAGCGTGCCTTTTGTTACCATATCCATTACAATGCCTGCTTGAGCGCATTTGCAAGCTGGTCGGGACAGGATGTTCCCCTGCCGCCGCAGTCAATGCCCTCAAGTCTTTCGATTGCTTCTTCGACGTCCATACCTTTTACGAGTGCGGAAATTCCTTGGGTATTACCGTTACAGCCGCCTAAGAACTTAACACTTTCGATAACATTATCATCACTTATTTCAATTGAAATCTGTCTTGAACAGACTCCGCTTGTAAGATAGTTTATAGTCATTTTAACCTCCGATTACTTAGAAATTCTTGCTACACCTGATTTTACTGCGGCTTCAGCAACTGCTTCTGCTACTACAACAGCGATATTCTTGTCAAATGCGTTCGGCAGAATGAAGTCTGCGCAAAGTTTGTCCTCTGGGACAACTCCTGCGATTGCGTATGCTGCGGCACGCTTCATTTCCTCGTTTATATCGCTTGCACGGACTGCAAGTGCACCCTTAAAGATGCCTGGAAATGCAACTACATTGTTAATCTGGTTAGGATAGTCTGAACGTCCTGTACCTACAACGTATGCGCCTGCTTCCTTAGCGAGGTCAGGCATAATTTCAGGAGTTGGATTTGCCATTGCAAAAATAATAGGCTTGTCCGCCATTGAGCGTACCATATCCTGTGAAACAAGGTTTGGCTTTGACACGCCGATAAATGCATCTGCGCCTTTCATTGCGTCGGCAAGTCCGCCCTTACGGTGTGTTTTATTGGTGAGCTTTGCCATCTCGTAATGTGATGGATTTTCAAACTCGTCTCCGTCACAAATTATACCCTTCAGATCTACCATTATTATATCACCGATACCGAGAGAAATAAACTGCTTTGCGATTGCACAGCCTGCTGCACCTGCTCCGTTGATTACAAGGGTCATATCCTCAAATTTCTTGCCTGTTACCTTTGCGGCATTGAGCATTGCAGCTGAAGCGACAATTGCTGTACCGTGTTGGTCGTCGTGGAACACAGGAATGTCAAGCTTTTCCTTGAGTTTACGCTCAATTTCGAAGCAGCGCGGTGCGGAGATATCTTCGAGATTAATTCCGCCGAAGCTGTATGAAATAAGTTCTATTGTACGGACTATTTCATCGACATCCTTTGAGTTAACGCAAATTGGAAATGCATCTACACCTGCAAATTCTTTGAACAGTGCACATTTACCTTCCATAACGGGCATTGAAGCACGTGGTCCGATATCACCGAGGCCGAGTACGGCTGTACCGTCGGTTATTACTGCGACGAGGTTTGCGCGTCGTGTAAGGTCATAGGACAAATCGGGATTTTTTTCGATTTCAAGGCAAGGCTGTGCTACACCAGGGGTATAGGCATGTGAAAGCTGGTCACGGTTAGAAACCTCGCATCGGGAAATGATTTCAATTTTGCCTTTCCATTCGTAGTGTTTTTCAAGTGAGGACTGCATGATATCCATTATTATAAGAACCTTTCGTTATTAATTTCAACAAATGACTTGCCACGTTATATAACGTGGCAAGTTTTGGTTTTGTTATTTTTCTTTTTTGTTGGCAAGCTTAATAATTCTGTCAATGTTTTCCTTATCGGTTGTATTGCTTCCGATATGTGTTGGGTAAGCGTTATACAGACCATGGAAATCGGAGCCGCCTGTTACGATGAGATTATATTTTTCTGCAATTTCGAGAATTTTCTTCTGCTGTTCTTCGTTTGCTGTGTAATGGTATGCTTCGACACCGTCAAGCTTGCCCTTTGCGGCAAGTTCTTCCAGCAAATCAAAGGAATCATAATATACAGGGTGTGCCATAACAGCGACACCTCTTGCTGAATGAATAAGGTCGAGAACAAAATTCACGTCAGGGTACTCACGCTCTACTATACAGGAACCTGTTTTCAGGTCAAAAAGCTCGTCGCTTAATTCACCGTAAAATTCAGTTGTATAGCCATAGTCGATAAGTGCGTGCATAATGTGCTGTTTGAAAATACTCTTTGAACCAGTTGCGTACTTCATAACGCTCTCGGCTGTGATAGGGTAAATTTTCATTACGTTTTCAACCATCTCTTTTGCGCAGGCCTTACGGATTTCGCAGGCTTTAATACAAACGCCTTCAAGACGGTCGGGTTTCTGCGGAGCATAACAAAGGATATGTACTTTTCTGCCGCGGGTTTTGTCCCACGCAGAAAGTTCAACGCCGGGAAGTATCTGGACGCCGTATCTTTCACCGAGAATTTTCGCTCTCGAAATTGATGACATTGTATCATGGTCGGTGATTGAAATAAAGTCAATGCCTGTTCTTTTTGCCTGGACAATTATATCTTCAATTCCTAAAGAACCGTCTGACAGCTTTGTGTGACAATGGAGGTCGCCTTTCATAACTTCATCTCCCCTGAATATTAGTATTTAAATTATACCACAAACTAACACTGAATTGCAAGCTTTTTTATGAAATATATCAAAAATTACTGAAAAATACCATTTATATGAACTTATGGCAAATTCATTTGATTTCAGATGAATTTGTTTTCAAACCAGACATCGTTCACTCTGAATTCTTTTCCGTTGAGATATTCAAGGCAACCGCTGTCTGTTTCAAAGGTAAATTTCAGCTTGTACGAATACAAAGCCTGCGTCTTTATTTTATATTCTTTATTGACCTTATTTATTCCATATTTTCCGTCGCCAAGGAGTGGGCAACCGATATGCGCCATATGGGCACGGATCTGATGGGTACGTCCTGTATCAAGCTTTATTTCAAGCAGTGCAAGGTTTTGTTTGGTTTTCAACACCTTGTATGTTGTAATGATAGTTTTATTCTTAGCGGTTTTCCTATCGGTAACCTTTACAGTATTGTCATCGGAATTCTTTTCAAGATATGCTGTAATTGTATCTTTTTTCTTCGGAGGTACTCCAACTGTTATGCAAAGATAATATTTTTCAAGTTCTCTGTCCTTGATTTTCTGATTCAGGATACGGAGTGACTCTGCATTTTTGGCGGCTATTACAATTCCTCCTGTATTACGGTCAAGGCGGTTGCACAAGGAGGGCGCAAAGCTGTTTTCCTCCTCTGGTTTGTACTCCCCTTTTTCGTACAGGTAATGCTTGAGTCGGTTGATTAGGGTATCGACAGTATTTTCATTGTCCTCGTGGACTACAAGTCCGTTTTTCTTGTCGATGAGGATAATGTTTTCGTCCTCGTACACAATATCAAGTACTGCAGGCGCTGACATAAATTCCGTTTCCACTGCTGTATCAAAAAATTCGTCGTTTATGTACATCTGCACAATATCGCCAGTTTGCAGTCGGGTTGAGATTTCGGTACGCTTACCGTTGATTTTGATACGCTTATTGCGGATCGCCTTATACATCATACTTTGAGGAAGTCTTGGGACAGACTTTTGTATGAACTTATCAAGACGCTGATTTGCATCATTGGAATTGATAACAAATTCTTTCACTAATTAACACCACACGATTGCTTAAAATTATAGTTAAATATACTAATAATCATTATAACACAAATTTTTTCAAAAAACACCTTTTCAAACAAAAAAAATTGTAGTATAATAATAGAAACGTTTGTTTTATAAATTTATAAGGAACGATGCAGAATGGATAAAAAAATAAATGTTCATGAGGGACACCGTGCAAGAATGAGAAAAAGATTTCGCGAAACAGGCTTTGAGGGCTTCAATGACCATGAAATAATCGAGATGCTGTTGTTTTACACCTGCCCGAGAAAAGATACAAATTCTCTTGCACACACGCTTATCGACCGCTTCGGCAGCATTGCCGGAATTATGGACGCTGATTATGATGAGCTTGTCAGAATTAATAATATCACAGAAAATACTGCAACACTGTTCAAGATTATACCTAAGTTTCTTCCTTTTTACTACAATTCACGTTTAAAAGAACAGATTTATTCAGATTGCGATGCTCTTAAAGAAATGTTTTCGGCATATTTTGTCGGACTTACTCATGAAGAATTCAGACTGGCCTGCTTTGACAATAATTTCCGCATGATTTCAAATATACTTATTTCTTCTGGAACATCTTCATCTGCATCGGTTAATATAAGAAAGATTATTGAAGAAACACTTCGTACAAAGGCTGCTTTTATTGCGATTGCACATAATCATCCGCATGGGGACTCGCTTGCTTCGTCTGAGGACATTGAAGCTACAAGACGCATCAATGAGGCTATGGGACTTATTGAGGTTGAGCTGATTGACCACATTATAGTTGCGGAAAACTGTGCTGTTTCCATGAGGCAGATGGGTTACAAAACAATTTTTTCTTAGCAGCTTAATGAAAGGCGGTTTATTATGGATAAATTCAAGCTTGTATCAGAATATACTCCCTCGGGTGACCAGCCTGAGGCTATTAACAGTCTTGTTGAAGGTATCAATAACGGTTTAAAGGAACAGACCCTGCTTGGTGTTACAGGTTCGGGTAAGACATTTACCATGGCTAATGTTATTGCAAAGGTTAACCGTCCTACGCTTGTGCTTGCCCACAACAAAATTCTTGCGGCACAGCTTTGCTCGGAATTCAGAGAATTTTTTCCTGAAAACGCTGTTGAGTATTTTGTTTCATATTATGACTACTATCAGCCTGAGGCTTATGTGCCGTCAACTGACAGCTACATTGAAAAAGACTCTGCAGTAAATGATGAGATTGACAAGCTTCGACACTCGGCTACACTTGCGTTGGCGGAAAGACGTGATGTAATAATTGTTGCGTCGGTTTCCTGCATTTACTCTCTCGGCTCTCCTGAGGATTACCGTACTAATGTTATTTCGCTTCGTCAGGGCATGGAGATGTCACGTGAAGAACTGCTGGCGAAACTTGTTGGCAATCAGTACGAGCGTAATGACGTGAATTTTGTAAGAAACAAGTTTCGTGTACGTGGGGACGTGGTTGAGATTTTTCCTGCGGGGTCTACAGAAAATGCTGTTCGGGTGGAATTTTTCGGCGATGAAATTGACCGCATTACCGAATTCAAGGCACTTACGGGTGAGGTTATTGCTACGCTTGCACACACGGCGATTTATCCTGCTTCCCACTATGTTATTTCCCGTGACAAGATGCAGGACGCTATTGCTGAACTTGAACAGGAACTTGATGAACGTGTGAAATTCTTCAAGGACAATGACAAGCTGATTGAGGCACAGAGAATTGCACAGCGTACTAATTATGACATTGAAATGTTACAGGAAATCGGCTTTTGCAAGGGTATTGAAAACTATTCGAGGGTTCTTGCAAGACGTGCGCCAGGAAGTATTCCTCTTACGTTGCTTGACCACTTTCCTGATGATTTTCTGCTTATTGTGGATGAAAGTCATGTTTCATTGCCGCAGGTACGTGCGATGAGTGCAGGTGACCGTGGACGAAAAACTACGCTGATTGATTACGGTTTCCGTTTACCATCTGCGTATGACAACAGGCCGCTTACCTTTGATGAGTTCTATGACAAGCTCAATCAGGCGGTATTTGTTTCGGCTACTCCCGGTCCGTTGGAACGTGAGAAGTCGGCGCAGATTGTTGAGCAGGTTATTCGTCCGACGGGACTTGTTGACCCTGAGATTATTGTCAAGCCTGTTGAGGGGCAGATTGAGGACTTGCTGTTTGAGATAAATGCGAGAGTTGAGAAAAATGAGCGTGTGCTTGTTACTACGCTGACGAAAAAAATGGCGGAAGACCTGACGGCCTACCTTGAAAAGATGGAAGTCAAGGTACGTTATCTGCACTATGACATTGACACGATTGAACGTATGGAAATTATCCGTGACCTGCGACTGGGTGAATTTGATGTGCTGGTGGGTATCAACCTGCTTCGTGAGGGTCTGGACATTCCTGAGGTTTCGCTGGTTGCTATTCTTGATGCTGACAAGGAAGGTTTTCTGCGTTCGGAAAGCTCGCTTATTCAGACGATTGGACGTGCGGCGAGAAATGCGAACGGTCAGGTTATTATGTATGCGGACTCGGTTACACGTTCTATGGAAAGTGCGATTATGGAAACGGAGCGCCGCCGCAAAATTCAGATGGATTACAACGAGAAGCACGGAATTGTTCCGCAGACGATTATCAAGGACGTTCGTGATGTAATTGAAATTTCCACGAAGGCTGACACGGACAGCAAGACTGCTAAGGCTAAGCAGAAGCGCCTGACGCCTGAGGAACGTGAGGAAATGATTAAGAAGCTGACCGAGGAAATGAAGAATGCGGCGAAAATTCTTGAGTTTGAGCATGCGGCTTATCTGCGTGACAAGATTAACGAGCTGAAAGAGTATCAACACAAAGGCAAGAAGGTTTTTAACAAGAAGTAAGGACGTGAAAAAATGGCTTTTGATTTCAAAAAGGAATACAAGGAATTCTATATGCCGAAGAACAAGCCTGAAATTGTTACTGTGCCGAAGATGAATTACATTGCGGTACGGGGCAAGGGTAATCCGAATGTTGAGGGCGGCGCTTATCAGCAGGCTATCGGCATACTTTATGCGATTGCGTACACAATAAAGATGAGTTACAAGGGCTCGCACAGGATTGAGGGATTTTTTGAGTATGTTGTTCCGCCGCTGGAGGGTTTCTGGTGGCAGGATGATGTTTGCGGGGTTGATTACTCGGACAAGGACTCTTTCAACTGGATTTCTGTTATCCGCTTGCCTGATTTTGTTACGGAAGATGATTTCAGATGGGCGGTTGAGGAAGCGAGTAGGAAAAAGAAGCTGGACTGCTCCTCAGCGGAGTTTTTCGTTGTTGATGAGGGGTTATGCGTGCAGATTATGCATAATGGGTCCTTTGATGATGAGCCTGCGACGGTTGCAATTATGGACGAATATCTGAAAGAGAATGGTTACGAAAATGATATAAATGATACACGCTTGCACCACGAGATATATTTGTCGGACGCAAGACGTGTTGCTCCTGAAAAGTGGAAGACGGTTATCCGTCACCCCATAAGGAAAATCAAGGACTGAAAGGAAGTTCAGAATGGCGATTGATAAAATTATTATTAAGGGTGCCCGTGAGCACAACCTTAAAAATGTGGACATAGAAATTCCACGTGACAAGCTTGTTGTTATGACTGGATTGTCGGGGTCGGGCAAGTCTTCGCTTGCGTTTGACACGATTTATGCTGACGGTCAGAGGAGATATGTGGAAAGCCTTTCTTCCTATGCGAGAATGTTCCTTGGTCAGATGGAAAAGCCTGATGTTGACAGCATAGAGGGGCTTTCCCCTGCTATTTCCATTGACCAGAAAACCACGTCGAAAAATCCACGTTCAACGGTTGGTACGGTTACGGAGATTTATGACTATCTGCGTTTGCTTTACGCGAGAATCGGTATTCCGCACTGTCCTGTTTGCGGACGTGAAATCAAGCAGCAGACAGTTGACCAGATTGTTGACAGGATTATGGAATTGCCGCAGGGTACGAAAATTCAGCTGCTTGCACCTGTTATCCGTGGACGAAAGGGTGAGCACGTCAAGGAGATTGAGCACGCTCGCAAGGCGGGGTATGTGCGTATCCGTGCGGACGGTATAATTTATGACCTTTCGGAAGAAATTAAGCTGGAAAAAAACAAGAAGCACAGTATTGAAATTGTTATTGACCGACTTGTTATCAAGGAAGGCATTGAAAGCCGTTTGGGTGACAGCGTGGAAACAGTTGCGACCATTTCGGGCGGGCTTGTTATTGTTGATGTTATTGACGGTGAGGAAATGCTGTTCTCTCAGAATTATGCGTGTCCTGAACATAACATTTCCATTGAGGAGCTTTCTCCGAGAATGTTTTCGTTTAACAATCCGTTTGGTGCTTGTGACAAATGCACAGGCTTGGGCGTGTTCCGTAAAATTGACCCTGACCTGATTATACCGAACAAGGAGTTGTCAATAAGGCAAGGTGCGATAAAGGCGATGGGTTGGGCTACTACTGACGAAAATTCTATTGCGATGATGTATTTCAAGGGTATCGGGCAGTATTACGGTGTTTCCCTTGACACGCCTGTAAAGGATTTGCCTGACGAGGTTATTGATGCTATTATGTACGGCACGAACGGCATAAAGCTAAAGCTTCATCGTGCTACGGAATACGGCGGCGGTGTTTACTATCAGCCCTTTGAGGGAATTATTCCGAATATGGAGAGGCGTTACCGTGAAACGAATTCCGAGTTCAGCAAGAACGAGATTGAGGAGTGTATGACGGAAAGTCCGTGTCCTGATTGTCACGGTCAAAGGCTGAAAAAGGAAAGTCTTGCGGTTACGGTCGGCGGAAAGAATATTTCGGAAATCAGCGACCTTTCGGTTATTGACTGCATCGAATTCATCAACAGCCTTGAGCTTACTGAGCGTGAACATATGATAAGCGGACAGATTATCAAGGAAATCAATTCTCGTCTTGGTTTCCTACGCAGCGTGGGACTTGAATATCTTACTCTGTCCCGTGCTTCGGGTACACTCAGCGGCGGTGAAAGTCAGCGTATCAGGCTTGCTACACAAATTGGTTCTTCCCTTATGGGCGTATTGTACATTCTTGATGAGCCATCTATTGGTCTTCATCAGCGTGACAATGACAAGCTGATTGCTACGCTTAAAAGACTTCGTGACCTTGGCAACACGCTGATTGTTGTTGAGCACGATGAGGACACAATGTACAGTGCGGATTACATTGTTGACATTGGTCCTTATGCGGGTATTCACGGCGGTGAGATTGTATGCTCGGGTACGGTTGAAGATATCAAGGCTTGTGAACGTTCAATTACGGGACAGTATCTCAGCGGTAAGAGGTTTATTCCTGTGCCTGAAACACGCAGGACAGGCAATGGTCTGACACTTGACATTATCGGTGCGCAGGAACACAATCTGAAAAATATTGATGTTTCCGTACCGCTTGGTACTTTCACCTGTGTTACGGGTGTTTCAGGGTCGGGTAAGTCCTCCCTTGTAAATGAGATTATTTACAAGAATCTTGCGGGCAGGCTGAACCGTGCGAAAATTCGTCCTGGAAAGTTTGAGCGTATGGACGGAATTGACAATCTTGACAAGGTTATTGCTATTGACCAGTCGCCTATCGGACGTACTCCACGTTCAAATCCTGCTACTTACACGGGGCTGTTTACGGACATTCGTGACCTTTTTGCAAGTACGAACGAGGCAAAGATGAAGGGGTACAACAGTGGGCGTTTTTCGTTCAACGTGAAGGGCGGACGCTGTGAAGCCTGTGAGGGTGACGGTATTATCAAGATTGAAATGCACTTTCTGCCTGATATTTATGTGCCTTGTGAGGTCTGCAAGGGACACCGCTACAACCGTGAAACTCTTGATGTTCACTACAAGGGCAAGTCGATTTATGACGTACTTGAGATGACGGTTGATGAGGGTGTGGAGTTCTTTGCAAACATTCCTAAGCTTGCGAGAAAGCTTCAGACGCTTCAGGATGTTGGTCTTGGTTACATCAAAATCGGACAGCCTGCCACAACCCTTTCAGGTGGTGAGGCGCAGAGAGTAAAGCTTGCTACGGAGCTTTCAAAGCGTGCTACGGGACGGACGATTTACATTCTTGACGAACCTACGACGGGTCTGCACACGGCTGACGTACACAAGCTGACGGACGTGCTTCAAAAGCTTGTTGACACAGGCAACACGGTACTGGTTATCGAGCATAATCTTGACGTTATCAAGAGTGCGGATTACATCATTGACCTTGGTCCTGAGGGCGGCGAAAAGGGCGGCACGCTTGTTAAGTGCGGCACGCCTGAGGAGATTGCGGCTTGTAAGGAGTCTTACACGGGGCAATATTTGAAGAAAATGCTGGAGAAGTGAGTTGCTGAAAAGGAGTGACAACTATGAAAAAGTGGTACAACGAAGAATACGAATTTGAAATTGAAGTGACGGGATTTTTAAACGGTGACAAAACGGAAAATTACTGTCGAAACGGTGAAGAAATCGGTGACATATATACTTGCACTTACGGCTGTCCTGTAAACAAAGACGGTTATGGAATTTGCAGCAAGGCTATGACTGTTCTGTTTCCGATTATGGAAGCGGTCAGAAGCGGCGGAGATTTGCGGAACATTGGCGGTGATGGTCAATACAGCAAGACGGTTGTTTGTCCTGACGGATGTGTTATGTTTCGTCTGACAGCCAAACCGCTTGGAAATGAGAATTTCCATACTGGTGGGTATTGGAAAGGATAAAACTAGAAAGCACACAGTTTTTGGCTGTGTGCTTTCTCTTATTTTATAATAACAAATCCTCTCAAAATCAAGGCTTTTCTTCAATCATCTTTATCGTTTCGATGAGGACGCTGTCCCATTTCAGACGGTTTTCAAGGTTGTTTATATCCTTACCCTCGGCTACAAGCCTGACACGGATAAAATATGCTTCTATAGGCTGCCCAAGATATGTATCGGGGGCTGTTCCTGTGACTGAACTAAACGTACCGTCGAGATTCATTGCCGCATATCTGGTATAGGTGAAGTAAATTCCGCTTATATCAAGATAATCTAAACACATTGTTCCGTTACGTTCACCGCCTGTATTGTTTGTACCAATAACTGTGCCGAGGTTGTTTTTCTTGAATTCGTAGGCAAAATTATCAGCGGATGAACCTGTCTGGTCAGAAACAAGCAGGTAGATATTTTTCTTTTCTGCCGCTGTCCCCTTAACACTTTCATTGATAATTGTCTTATACAAGCCTGTTGACTCATCAAATACATAAGTACACTCTTCTTTGAATTTGTTATAGCTTGCTTCTGTAACATACACCTCGCTGTAAAAACCTATATCGCTATCGGAAAGTGCACCGATAACAGCTTTGGCGTAATCGTAATATCCTCCGCGATTTTTTCGGATGTCAATAATTATGTTGTCCGTTCCCTCGGAAAGGCTTTTCAGAGAGTTTGCCATAACCGTTCCGTCAGCTGTTTCCGACTCAAACGAATTTATGCATACATACAGCAGGTTATGTTCCTCACTTTTTTCCACAGTCATATCGCCTATTGTTGTATAGGAAGCCCGTTCGATGTCAGTTGTTGAAATGGTATCTGCCGCTGCACCGTCAATTGACATAAAATAATCCCTATAAGCAATCACCGTATCTGCTTCCGCACCATAATACATTTTTGCGCTGTGCTTTTCTCCGTCAGCGTCAAGGTACTCAATTGTACATTCTTCACCGATGCTGTCGTTGAAAATAACAGTATCACGAAATGATCTTAGGTTTGAATGGTCATATTTGAGCTTGTAAACCGATGGGGTAAGCTTTACAAATTCATCAGCTGATACTCCGTTTACTGTGAGCAGGGTTGCTTTGTTTACACCGTAAATGTCGTTGTCAATCGGCTCGGCAACACCTCTGTACTCGCCCGAATAGTAGGCAAAAACCGCTTGATTGATTTCCTTGTCATAATATTTTCTGCACTCATTATGATATACGTCCAACCAATAATCCTGTGCATTTACGAAGGATTGATTTTTGGAAAGTCTTGCTGAAAAATACTCATCAATCTTTGATAATGACGGAAATCCAATAGCCATATGTGCACTCGGAATGTTATTCAGGAAGCCTCGAATTACCGTACAATACTCAAAATCATTTTCGGCATTTGCGGCAAGAGTGCTGTAATAAGCTTTAGTTTCATCATAGCTTATGCCGTAAAGCTTCTCATATTCATAAAGCGTGGGAACATACGCTTCAAGATGTTCACAAAGCTGTGAGAAATCTTCGGTACGCTGCTGTGCAGTAAGACCTGCGGAAGTATCAAGGGTTACTTTTCTGCTGTAGACAGCATCATAGTTGTTTGCAAATATAATTACCCAAGCCATTGCAATCAAGACAGCAATGAGACTTACTCCAATGATACTTATCCCTGCGATTATGAAAATTTTAAAGCCTGTCTTTCGGCGCATTTTATGTCCTCCTTATCTGTACTCGCAAATTCTCTCAAAATCAAGGCTTCCGCCGAAGATGTCAAGGGCACTTCCTACGGTGAAGTTGAGGTGTCCTCTACCCAATTTTTTCAGCACGTCAAGGTCGTTGTATGAGCCTATTCCGCCTGCGTAGGTTACGGGGATTTTGCTCCAGTTACCAAGCATTTCGGCAAGTGGCTGTTCAACGCCTCTCGCTTTGCCCTCGACGTCTACTGCGTGGATAAGGAACTCGTCGCAATACTCGGCGAACATATCCATTGTTTCGGGGGTAAGCTTGACGTCGGTGAACTTCTGCCAGCGGTCGGTTACTATGTAGTAGTCGTTATCCTTTTTTCGGCAGGAAAGGTCGATTACCAGGTGTTCCCTGCCTGTTACGGCAACAAGCTTTTTCAGGTTGTCGAGGTTGATTTTGCCGTCTTTGAATACATATGATGTTACAATAACGTGGGACGCACCTTTTTCAAGGAAGTCTGCGGCATTTTCTGCGGTTATTCCTCCGCCTACCTGCAAGCCGTTCGGATACTCGGCAAGTGCTGAGTAGGCTTGCTGCAAATCGGAGTTGTAATACTCAGAGTCGGCGGCGTTGAGGATTATTATATGTCCGCCTTTTATGCCTTTGGATTTATACAGGTTTGCGTAGAATTCCGCGCCGTAATCGGACACAAAATTTTCGTCGGCTTTATTATTTTTATCGGCAAGGCTGCCGCCTACTATCTGTTTTACTTTTCCGTTGTGGATATCTATACAAGGTCTGAATTCCATATCTTACCACGCCTTTGTAAAGCGTGTCCTCCTTTCGTATTTGTGATTTACTTTTTCATTTCAGAGATAAAATTTTTGAATATATCTTTTTTCATTATTAAAATTATTCCTGCTGAAATTATCAACACTGCAGCTGCACTTACAAGCAAGGGGTGAAAGTCGTGCGAAAAATTATACAGGAATTTCGACACATCATCACCTGCGGGGGCGTTGCCCTGCATATAAACAAATGGAATAATTACCCATGCAAAAAGCGAACAAATCGGCATAAGCGAAAATATATAAGAGAACATACGGTAAAACATATTCGTACTGCTCTTTTTATAAAACAAAACATATACAAAGGACACAATTACAGGAAGCAATGCTCCGTTTACGTGAAGCCATAAATCTGATAAATTGGTATAATTTCCGCCTGTTGAACTGACATGAGCAGTCAGTATACTGAATTCAGTAATTTTGCCGCCTGCTGACAGTATTACAATCGTATGTCCAAATTCGTGAAGAATGATATACAAGGGTATTGCAATCAGCACAGACAGCATAAGTATGCATATTTTTTTAACATTATTAGGCATATATTTCTCCTTTGTTCGGCAAATTGGAATTTACTTATCCTGCTTTTGGTTTTTTTCATAGATAAACAGATTTACTCCTGAAATAACTGCATTGGCAACAGCCAGAATAACATAGATGATTTCCATATCGTTAATTGCCAGAACAAGCCAGATAAAGGAGCTTAACAAAAATGCAAGAGCTGCAATAAGCGACAATTTCCTGACACTATCTTTTTTGATATCCAATGCCTCATGCGTTTCTTTCAGGCGAGGAATATCCATATCACTTTCATAGTCATCATTCAGCAGATAATCTGCGGTAACTCCAAATAATTTGCTGAGTTGAAGAATATTCATGGCATCAGGCTGTGCAGTACCGACTTCCCAACGGGAAACAGCTTGTCTTGACACATCCAGCTTTTCTGCAAATTCCTCTTGCGACCATCCGTTTGATTTTCTCAGCTTTACTATTTTTTCTGATAATTTCATAATGCAACCTCCTTGATTTGGTAATTATATTGTAGCAGAATGCTGCCGATAATACCACCGCATCAACTTTACATTTCCGCAACAAGACTTTACATTGCCTAAAAATCAAGGTTTCCATTTAGTCGATGTATCAAGTGAAATTATTTGTTCTACTGAAAATTATTTCTCCAATGCCGCAAGGTCGGATTGTTCATAACGATTATGACCCTGCAAGCCCTTTTTGTATTTCCAGCATATAATTGCTTCTTCTAAGCTTTTTCCATGATTAGCTTCAAAGAAATCACGGATGTATGTATTATACTCAAACTGCTTGTCTATCGTTGTCTTGCCTTTTTTCTTCTCTTCCAAAATGCTGTAATATGCTTCGACCGCATCTCCATAGGTTTTTCCTGCGTTACTTTTCAGCCATTTCTGGAACAAGACATTAAAGGAAAAGCTTTTTCCGATTTTCTCTTTGAAAAATGCTCTGTGTTTTTCAGAACACACTATATTTTCTTCTATAACTGTACTTTCGGTAATGGTACCCACATTTACCGTTGTTTTTCTTTTTGAAGAAGCAGCTGCAACCTTTCCTGTTTCAAGAAAACATGCAATTCTTTCTGTAAGTTCTGTTTTTCCGCCTGAAACAGGCAGATTGTTTTCTCTGCAGAAGCTTACTAATTCTTCCTTTAAGTAATAAAAACTACGAAATGTTTTTACCTCCAAACCGTTATTCAACTCAGGTCTGTTACTCATCTGTATTCTCTCCTGTCATTTATGAATATTTACATTATACATTGTATTTGCAATTTTTGCAATGGTAATGGGTAAATTTTTGTATTGATTTTATTGTCAAAATGTTGTAAAATAGGTATAATGGATTATTGTATTTTATTAACATTGCTTAAAAGGGGAAAATATTTATGAAGCATATTTTTATTATAAATCCAAAATCAGGTAAGAATGACAACACGGAATACATTTGTCAGCAGCTTGAAAAGACAAACTTTGACTGGGAGATTTACAACACTACTGCACCAAAAGATGCTATCAGGTTTATTCGTGAATGGTGCGGAAAATACAGCGAGGAAGTTCGCTTTTACGCCTGCGGCGGTGATGGTACATTAAGTGAGGTTGTTAACGGTGCAGTGGGATTTGCAAATGCAAGTGTTTCCTGCTACCCATGCGGAAGCGGTAATGATTTTGTTAAGAATTACGGTGGTGCTGAAAAATTTCTTGATATTGAAAAACTATGCTGTGCTGAAAATCAGAGCATTGATTTAATAAAGGTCAATAATGACATTTATTCGGTAAACATTGTGAATTTCGGATTTGACGCTTATGCTGTAAAGACCATGAACAGCGTGCGCAGAAAGCCTTTGATTGGCGGGAAAAATGCGTATAACACGGGGATTGTTGCTGCAATTTTAAAAGCTATGAAGAACACAGCTGAGATTACTGTTGACGCAAAACCTTTTTTCAATGAGAAATTTCTGCTTTGCACGGTTGCAAACGGCCAGTTTATTGGTGGAAAATACAGATGTGCACCGAAGGCTTCCCTTGATGATGGTACACTGGATTTGTGTCTTGTTAAAACTGTTTCCATTCCGAAATTTGCTTCTCTTATCGGATTATATGAAAAGGGACAGCATCTTGAATCGGAAAAGTTCAAGAAATACATTTGCTACACCCGCTGCAAAACTGTTGATATAAAAGCTTCGGAAGGATTTTTCATTTCGGTTGACGGCGAAATTTATGATGGCACTGAATTCAGACTGGAGGTTGTTCCCAAAGCGCTGAGATTCGGTATCCCTCAATAATTCACGCTGATTATTTAGCATATTCAACAGTTTGAATTTACATTTTCGCAACATATGTACAAAAAATATTAACACGATTGACAATCCTTACAAAACTATGTTATAATAAAATAGTATATTTAGGTTTATTTTCACATAACCAGTGTTTTCATAAAAATAAAGTAGGAGGATTTCTATGGAACAGGTATTTAACTATGGCAGCTATTCCGGTTTTAAACAGACGGTTTCCGACCTTACGGAAAGCCTTGCTCAGCTCAAGGAATACAGCGAGGATATAGGACTGGAGCATACTGCCAAATCAATTGGTGAAACAATTGAAAAAACTGCCAAAGAGCATTTTGAGGTTGCTATTGTCGGTGAATTCAAGCGAGGCAAGAGTACACTTATCAATGCACTGCTTGGTCAGGAAGTTCTGCCTGCTGACGTTCTTCCCGCTACAGCTACGCTCAACAGAGTTACATACAGCGAAGAACCATATGTTATGGTTGAATATAAGAACGGTGCTGAAGAAAAGGTTGACATAAACAAGCTTGCTGACTATGTTACAAAGCTTTCCTATGAATCTGAAAAGACTGCTGAAACAGTAAAGCAGGCTACTGTTTACTATGACACTGCTTTCTGTAAGAACAATGTTGATATCATTGATACTCCGGGTCTTAATGATGATGAACAGATGACTAATGTTACACTGTCTATTCTTCCTGAAATCGATGCAGCTGTTTTTGTTATCAGTGCCAACTCACCTTTCTCTCAGTTTGAAAAGGAATTCCTTGAAAAGAAAATGCTTACCAGTGACATGGGCAGAATTATCTTTGCGGTAAACTGCTTCGGAACTTTCTCAAAGGAAGATGAAGACAGAATTGTTGACACGGTTGAAAAGCGTATCGGAAGCTACGTTATGGAAAAGGCAAAGATGGTAATGGGTGAAAACTCAAAGGAATTTGCTGTTTACAAGCGTAAAATCGGTACTCCTAAAGTTATCGGTGTCTATGCAAAGAAGGCACTTATGGCTAAGGAAAGCGGCGACGCTGCTATGCTTGAAGAAAGTAACTTCCCTACTTTTGAACGTGTACTTGAAACCATGCTTACTCAGGAGCGTGGCGCAATTACTCTGCAGATTCTTGCAAACAAGATTATCAGCTCCGGTTCAGAACTTATTAATTCCATTATGATTCGTGAAAATTCCCTCATGATGGAAACTGATGAGTTTATGGATAAATATACTGCGGCTATTGAAGAAATCGATGAAATCCGTACAAAGAAGCGTGCTGAATTCGTTCGTATCAATGATGCTGCTAACAAGGTATTTGAAGGCTTACAGCCTATTCTTGACAGCTATTGGGTTCAGATTGAAGAAACTGCTATGAAGGTTATTGATGACTACCCAATGAGCGCAGAAGACCTTAAGCGTGACAAGCTGAAGATTGTTTACGCTAAGCTTACAGAAAGAATCAGAGAAAACATTGAAAATAAGGCACAGCTTATCTGTGAGCAGATTCAGAATGAAATCAACGTTGCTCTCAGTGATGAGGCTGAGCGTTTACAGTCCTTTGAAGATGAATTCTTCGCTTCAGTAAGCCGTATTCAGGAAATGTTTGCTGTACCTCAGAAGCATTCCAGAAATGGTGGTGTTGTTGACCAGATTATCGGTGTTGCAATCGGTAGTGTTGGTACTGGCGGTCTTTTCATCGGCTTCCGTGAGGCAGGCATCAAGGGTGCGCTTCTCGGCGGTGCTTCAGGTTTTGCAAGCTTCTTCCTCACATTCTTTGCTGCTACAACCTTCCTCGGTGTTCCGCTGGTAGGTCCTGCTGCACTTTGTCTTATGGCTGTTGCAGGTCTTGCAGGTACATTTACAGGTAAGTTTGCCGTTGACAAGCTTCTTGTTCAGGAAAGAATTGACAAGTACAAGGCAAGCTTCAAGCAGGGTGTCAAGAAGCAGTTCCACGAAATGAAAATCAGCTCCGACTTTACGGAAACTGTTCGTCAGCAGGTATTTGCTTCCTTCCAGGGTCTTAAGGCAAAAATTGAAGAAGAAACTGAAATCATTCTTCTTGATACTCAGAAAACTCTTGACAGCCTTAATGAACTCAAGGCTGAAAAGAAAACTATGTCTGACAACGAAAGAGAAAAGCTCCAGACTATTGCCGAATACACAGGCTCTTTGCTTGCAGAAACTTATAACCTGCACAAAACTCTTACTGACAATATGCAGTAATTGCTGACACAGATTTTTTAAGGAGGTTTCCGATATGTTCGGTTCATTAACATCAGCGGAACATAATCCGCTGCTTGATATAGATACAAGCTTTTCTGCATATCTTAAAGCCCGCACACGTTCCTACAAGGACCACATTGTCGGCGGTATGATGGACTATGCTTTCGACGCGGATTTTTCAGTTAAGCAGAAAATTACTACTTTTTCAAGCTGGTCAAAGATTCACAAAAATCTTGTCAGCAAAGAAATTCCTAACAAAATCAAACGTATTTTCCAGTCAACTGACGTTGCTGGTTCACTTAAACATTCAGAAGTTTATGACGCTGTAAAGGTTTGCGCAGAAAGACTGCAGATAAGCGTTCCTACCGCTTATGTAAGGAATGCGCCGAATAAGTATGAAATTTATTCAATTGCAGCTGACGGAACTGATCCTTTTATCGTTATTACTTCCGGACTTGCAGATGTTTGCTCAAAGGAAGAACTGCGCTTTCTTATTGGCTGCGAATGCGGTCATATTCAGAATAACCATTGTATTTTCAATCTGGCTGCACCATATTTCGGGGTTAATAATCTGGAAGAACTTGATGATTACACACCTTCCGAGAATGACAGCTCAGTAAAGCAGATTGCAGGTACAATTACAGAATGGATAAAACTTTCGGATATTACCAGCGACAGAGCAGGCATTATCTGTCTGAGCAAGCCGCAGGATTATCCGTCTATTATTGCAAGTCTTCACAGCAAAGGTGTTTTTGTTACTTACAAAAAGGATGCTCTTGAACTCCCTGACCTTATGGAGCTTTATGAGGTTCTTCATATTACGCCTGCCAGAAATATTATTCTTCCTCCCGACTGCACGGCAATTGAAAAGAGATTGCTTGCGGGACTTGAATTCCTCAGCTGTGAAATTCTTTACAACTGGCGTACAGATCTGAGCAAGGCTGACATACATACTGTCAACAAGCAGGCTCTTGAAGTAAGATGTGAAATTATTCTTGACGCGGCAAAGGAGGGTGCTTGATATGTCTGAAAATACACTTTCTCTCAATTATGCTGCGGCTGAACCTGATATTGAATATGTACAGAACGAGCTTAAGGAGCTTCTCAACAACAAGCCACTGTGTACTATTCTCGGTGATGAATTTACAGAACACCTCCGAGATTGGGACAAGGCCATTACCAAGCGACGTACAGAGCCGTTTTCACTTGTTGTTCTGGGTGACTTCAAACGAGGCAAGAGCACAATTATCAATGCTATTCTCGGTAAGTCAATTGCTCCTGTAAATGTTGCTCCTGAAACATTTACAATCAACTCTATCAGCTACAGTGAAATTCCTAAGGCTGAAGCTGTTCTCAAAAACGGTCAGAGAATTACTCTTACAGCTGATGACCTTGTTCGCGAAAGACTCGAAAAACTTATGAGAGCTTTTCCTGACACTCTTGAATATATTGATATCCGTGACAATGCTGAAATTCTTAAGGAAATCAGAATTGTTGACACCCCAGGTCTGAGCGACCTTGACTGTCTTGACAAGCAGGTTCAGGATTACCTTGTAAATGCGGATGCTGTTATTTATATTGCAAGTGCTCTCTCTCCTTTCTCTGAGTCTGAACAACTCTTCCTTGCAAGTCATATCCGCCCACTCAGCTTCAGCAAGCTGTATGTTCTGGTTAATATGATTGACGCTATGAACACTCAGGAGGATATTGAAAAGATTATCAACCGCGTAAGCGAACGTTGTGAATCTATTATGCCTAATGCTTATGTTTACGGCGTAAGCGGTATTGACGAATACAGACGTAAAATCGGTCTTAATCGTCCTGACATCAAGGGTTTCCAGGAATTTTATGAAAATGAATTCCTCAAATTTGAAATGTCTCTGAAACGAGAAATTATTCTTCAGAAGGATATTATCCGCAGTCAGCGTGTATTTACTATGCTTAATCTCATGATCAAGGATACTGCTGCACGCATACGCATGATTTACGAAATGATGGCTATGGACAGAAAGAAGCTTGATGATATTTCCCAGAGTATTGAACGTGAGTGCTCTACTCTTGCCAACGCTCTTGAAAGCAAAAAGCCTAAAATTCTTCTCAGCATTACTGAAATGCAGCAGGAAGCTGAACAGTGGATGTATGGCTTCTTCTCCAAGCTTCGTGAGGCTATTTTCGAAAGCAGAAACACTGCTTCACCTGAGGATATTGACAAACACTTCTATTCTTTCCTTGTTGACAAGGTTGGTGAGGCGTACAGAAAGTGCCTTGACATTCACCAGCATCAGCTTAACATGATTATTGCACAGCTTGGTGCTGAACTTGCTGAAAAGCTTGGTATCAGTGCTCTTGCCGATGATGCAAACGTTTCTGTTGAGTCTTCAATGAACGATTTCAATATGCTTGTTTCTAAGTCTGTTATGAATGCAGCTTCAGCAGGCAGCGGAGAAGCATTCCCATCGGGTACAATGTCTTCATTCAAAAATATTCTCCGTAAGAAGCGTCAGACTGATGTTATTGACACAGCTCTCGAAAATTACGATGACATCAGAAACCATACTGTCAAGGATCTTAAGGCGGCTTACAAGGTTATGGAAGAAAACGCTATTAAGCAGCTTGACTCACTTTACCAGACTCAGGTTGACGTAAGCCGTGATGCTCTCAGCCATGCTATGGAAATGAACTCTGACACAAGCAGTGCTTCTGTGAAGAAATACCTTGAAGAAGCTGCTGTTGTACTGAGAAATGCGGCTAAGGTTCTTGGAAAATATTCTTGATTTTAAAAAGTATATTGACATATTATACATCATATAGTATAATATAATCATACTGATTTTCCCGAAAGGTTTTTTTATATGATTTTTGAGGGTTTTTCTACTGAAAATACCAAACTTGTTCAGACTATTACCACTACGCCTGACACTTTCACAAAAGATATCTTTGAAACCCATGCTGACAGACTTATGTCACGAGGTAATCATTTCAAGCCTGATGAGCTTATTCCTGTTTACTTTGTAGGACTTTTAGGCGCACCTACGGAAGAAGATGAACAAGCAAATTACCACAACATGCTGTATAATCTGCGTGAGGATCTTATCAAATGTCCTAAGCTTCTGATTTATACTGAGCATGAACTGAAATCCCCTACCCCCGACGAACTTTCTGTTTTTGATAAACTCAACTGCACAAGTGATGAAACGTTGCTTAATGTCCTTTGCGGTTTGATAAACATTGAGGGTGATGAGGTAAGGACAAAGCTTGCGAAGGAAACACTTCCGATTATGCTCCGTAATTTGAGCGGAGAAGCTATGCTTGAATTTGCAAAACCATTGATTGTATGGCTGAACAGATGTCTTAATTCAGATACTTACAGGAACAATCATTTCGAAATTCCTGTATTGATGTATTACGGAAACATTGTTCCGGCGACGGTTAATTTTCTGCATTTCATGTCGAGAATAGGTATTGATGTGGTTTACATTTGCAGTAATCTTTCTGCACTTACCACTGTAAAACGCAACAATCTTGAAGGACGCATGCAGATTTTTGAGCAACCATGCTCTGTTCCTGTTACACCGTATCCCGAAAAGCCAGTAAAGGCAAAGCTTGCTACGGTTGCTTACAATGCTTCAAAGGAGCTTGATGAACTGCTTTACAACGGAAGTTCGATTTTCCGTGATTTTCAGTTCACTGATATGCAGTCGCTGACGCTTAAAACAACTTATGACGAAATCAATGTTCTTTGGCATCAGCCGTCAAAGTACCGAACAGGATTTGGTGCTTCGGAAACAAGAGTTACCGTACCGAATATTTTTGCAAAAATAAGCGGTGTCAAAGACGGTGACATGGCTGACTACTGGGATAATATCAAGTGGCAGCTTTCTCCTAATTCCAGAGTTATCATCAAGTCGCCAAGCTATAAGAAATACGCTGAAACTCAGCTGGATGTGTATAAACAGTACTATAATGGAGAACAGATACTTATAGAGCAACTTAAAGCTTCTCCTTTGAACAAGTATAATTATCTTTCTGACCATTTGCAGCTGCTTATTTTCAACAAGCTGCAGGAAGCTGTTGACTGCGGTTTTCTGAAGCTTGACCCAAGTGAACTTATGCCGATGATTCTGTATGTGGGTACAAACCTTGACCGTGAGGTACTGAAGCTTTTGCAGAAGTACGATTTCACCAAGGATATTCCGAAATTGATTATCATTGATGTTATTGAGGACACTTTCAGCAAAGTTGAATGTATTCAGCTTGTTTTGTATAATCTTCTTGGCTTTGATATTCTTATTTACACGCCGACAGGTTACAGAAACATTGAAACCTTTGTCAGCGAGATGGCATTTGAAACTCATACTCTGAATGAGTTCGTTTATAATGCGCATATTCCACGTTTTAAAATCCCTGATTCTATTCCCGAACCTAAGGGTGAGGGCGGATTTTTCAGTAAATTATTCAAGAAAGGACGATAACAAATGGCACTTAAATTTACTCCATCCACAGAAGCTGCTGCAGCTGCGGCAGAAGAAGTTGTTGTTACAGCAACAGAGGAAAAGACTCTTGACGTAAAGGTTGAAGATGCACAGGAATTCTCTATGGTCGACACAACTGAATCTCTCAAGCAGGAGCTTGTAAAGAATGAAGAAGTTGAAAAGCTTGTAAGCACAATCAACATCAATGATGTTAACTCCATCGTTAAGTTCGGTAACGAAGTTGCTATCGAGATTTCCAAGGCTTCTGACCAGGTTCTCAATTCCATGAACATGGACCAGATCAACGACTCAGGTGAGCTTCTCCAGCATCTTTCCGTTATTATGGAAAAGTTCGATGCCAAGGAACTTACTGAAGAAAAGAAGGGCCTTTTCGCTAACCTCAGAAAACAGCTTGACAAGCTTCTTGCCAAGTATCACACTATGGGTGAGGATGTTGACAAGATTTACATTCAGCTTCGTGAATACGAAAAGGAAATCGAAGCTTCCAACGTTAAGCTTGAAACAATGTTCAACGCTAACATCAACTATTACAAAGAACTTCTCCTTTACATCATGGCTGGTGAACAGGCTTGTGTAGAGCTTGACCAGTATATTGCTGATTACCGTGCAAAGCTTGAAGCTAACCCTGATTCCGGTGCTGTTGCTATGGACCTTCAGACTCTTGAACAGACAAGACAGGTATTCGAGCAGCGTGTAATGGACCTCAAGATTGCTGAAAATGTTGCTATGCAGACTGTTCCTATGCTCAAGGCTATGCAGTTCTCAAACCTCAACCTTATCAGAAAGATCAACTCTGCATTCATTATCACAATGCCAGTATTCAAGCAGGCTCTTGCTCAAGCCATCATGCTCAAGAGACAGCGTGTTCAGGCTGAGGCTATGCAGGCTCTTGATGAAAAGACTAACGAGCTTCTCCTCAAGAATGCACAGGACACTGTTGCTCAGACTAAGCTCACAACTCAGATGGCTACAGGCAACTCCATTCAGATTGAAACTCTTGAAAAGACATGGCAGATTATCGTTGACGGTATTGAAGAAACAAGACAGATTCAGGAAAACGCTAAGCAGAAGCGTAAGGATGACTCTGTTGTTCTTCAGCGTCTTAAGGATGACTACAAAAACAAGATGGGCGAAATCAAGTAATATTTATTGCAAGGCGGCTTTTGAATTTTCGGAAGCCGCTTTGATTTTCAAATGCTGCTAAAGGTTGGTGATTAACAGATGTGGGAAGGCAAATATGATGATGCTATGGATAAATTATTCAGAGCCTACTATGAAAAATTCAATTGTTGCCCCGATACCTACGCTGAAATTGCATACGAACTTATGACATATGAAGAATTTTCAGGGTATATACAGGAATGCCTTGAAAAGAATGTTGAAATTGATGATGTTATAATATAACTTTAAGCACTCTCTTGCAGGGTTCTTTTTTATTCTCCCCTATTGGCAAATCAGAATTGCTATGATATAACAACAAATTTTATATAGCAAATGTTATTAAGGAGGATTGCTGAATAAAATATTATATTGAACTGCTGTAATTGATTTTACAGCAGTTTGTTTTTTGCTCAAAATTTGCAGGGATTTTTGCACAAAATTCCCTTTAATGCTTGAAAGTTGTTATGAAATGGTGTACAATTAATATGTATGTTTTAAAATCTATATCTGGAAAGGATTTTTTATATGAACTGGACTGAAGTTAACATTTACACTACTACTGAAGGTATTGACCCTGTTTGCGGCTGCCTGCTGAGAATTGGCGTTACGGGCTTTGTTATCAAGGACGCTAAGGATTTCGAGGAATTTCTTAACGACAAAACTGGCAACTGGGATTACATTGATGATGACCTTATGAATTTAAAGGATTGCGAAACCTGCGTTACAGTTTATCTGCCTGACAACTCTCAAGGTGTGGATATGCTTGCGGCAATCCGTTCGGAGATGGTTGCGCTTGGTGGACGTGATGAGGACAAGGCTTTCGGCAGACTTGCTGTTGAACTTGCAAATGTTCGTGAAGAAGACTGGGCTAACAATTGGAAGCAATATTTCAAGCCTCTTTCAGTTGGTGACAAGCTTGTTATCAAGCCGTCCTGGGAGGAATACAACAAGACTGATGACAGAATTATTCTTGAAATTGACCCTGCTTCAAGCTTCGGCACGGGACAACACAACACTACTCAGCTTTGTCTTGAGTTAATTGAGAAAAACCTCAACAAGGGTGACAGACTTCTCGACCTGGGCTGCGGAAGCGGTATTCTTTCGATTGCTTCTATTCTGCTTGGTGCGGAGGAAGTTACGGCAGTTGACATTGACCAGAACAGTGTGAAGATTGCCAAGGAAAACGCTGAGAAGAATAATATTATTGCTGAGAAGTACACGGCGTACTGCGGAAATGTTATTGATGACAATGAACTGGTTGAAAAAATCGGCGGCGGGTATGATGTCATTGCGGCAAATATTGTTGCTGACGTACTGATTGCTATGAGTCCGCTGTTTGAGAAGTTTGTGAAAAAGGGCGGCACTCTCATTCTTTCGGGAATTATTTCAGAACGCTGTCACGAAGTTATTGACGCTGTTAAGGCCAAAGGTTACACACTTGTTGAACAGCGTGAGGCAAACGACTGGGTTGCGGTATCATTCAAAGCGTAAAGGACTTGATTTAATTGACAATTATTTATTCTGCTGAAAACAAGATTTTCAGCTATGATGAAAGTGAAAAGCTTCTTACTGAAATTCCTTGCGGTAAGATTATAAAATACAGGGATACTATCCGAAGCATTCAGCAAAAAAAAGAATGGAAAACCAGCGGAAGCGGTGCGGCATTTATGGGAATGAATGCCGAAATGGTTGATGCTGATTTACTTCCTGTACAGATTACGGGACTTGGTGTATGCGGCGATGAACTTGTTTACAGTGTAAATCTTGAGGGTGTGGGAAGCGTTTACCACAGAAGCTTTGACCCGTCTGATGACAGCGAGGGACTTGTTCGTGCTTCAAATGAGTTTGTTTTCGGTTCATTTGACTGCAAGGGTGACCAGCTTGCTGTGAGTATGGGTGCAAACACCAACTCGCTTCACATAGGTGTAATGGACATCAAGGGACGTTACAACGAATATACTGACGGTGACACGATTGAGGAAAATCCTAGCTGGGCCGCAAAGAAGAATGGTATTTATTTTTCCACGGCGGGTTACGCAAGAAATCAGTACGGTGCAGTTGCGGCTACGGGTCCGAGGGCAATTGCTTACTTAAATCTTGACAATTCATCAATGTCGGAGATTGTCGCTGATGAGGCTTATGATTACCTGCATCCGCAGGAGGACAAGAACGGTGTGCTTTATTACATACGTCAGCCTTACGGCGGTGAAAAGCCTGAAAGCGGAATTACTTTCAAGGACATTATCCTTTTCCCTGTCAGAATTATAAAGGGAATTTTCGGCTTTCTGAATATGTTTTCGATACTCTTTGGCGGC
The DNA here is from genome assembly GCA_045606725.1 of Oscillospiraceae bacterium. GTDB lineage: Bacteria > Bacillota > Clostridia > Oscillospirales > Ruminococcaceae > RGIG8773. Next base: position 40,550 of record JAZUSM010000116.1, read on the forward strand.
GAGTCGCTGAAAAGCGGAGGTGCGGCAAACGGTACAAAATCAAAACAGCGTTCTGAAAAGGATATGATTATCGAGGGCAATGTTATCAACGCTGAAAAGCTGGATAAGATAAATGAGGCAAACGGTGACAAGATGTCGGGAATTATGCCGATGAGTCGTGTGCTGATTAAGAGGCTTGCTGATGGAAGTGAAGAAATTGTCAAGAAGGGTGTACTTGATTACACGCTTTGTGATAAGGATGTTATTATTTCCAACGGACGACATATAATCAGAATCAGTCCTGACGGCACGGAAACACATATTACCAAAGCAAAGCTTGCTATGAATATTATTATTAAATAATGATGGAAAGGCAGATTGAAATTGGCGGGTAAAAAAACTAAAAACTATGGAAATGACAGTATTACCAAGCTTAAAGGTGCGGACAGAGTAAGACTTCGTCCTGCGGTTATTTTTGGCTCGGACAGCATAGAGGGTTGTGAACACTCGATTTTTGAGATTATTTCCAACTCAATCGACGAGGCTCGTGACGGTCACGGCGACAAGATTATTGTTACATTCTATCAGGACAAGTCCATTGAGGTTGAGGACTTTGGACGCGGTTGTCCTGTTGACTACAACAACACGGAGCAATGCTACAACTGGGAACTTGTTTACTGTGAGCTTTATGCCGGTGGTAAGTATCAGAACAATGCAAGCGGTGACTATGAATACTCCCTTGGTCTGAATGGTCTAGGTGCATGTGCTACTCAGTATTCTTCTGAATATATGGACGTTGAAATTCATCGTGACGGTTACAAGTACAACCTGCACTTTGAAAAGGGTGAAAACATAGGCGGATTAAAAAAGGAAGAAACAAACCGCAAGAAAACAGGTACAAAGACAAAATGGCGTCCTGACCTTGAGGTTTTCACAGACATAAATGTAAGCCGTGAATATTTTGAAAATATACTCAAGAAGCAGGCTATTGTCAATCCGAATGTTTCATTTGTATTCCGCTATCAGACTACTGACGGAAAATTTGAGGAAACAACATTTTTATATGAAAATGGTATTTCCGATTACATCAACGAAATTATCGGTGAGGAATACCTTACTCCTCCACAGTACTGGCAGTGTGACAGAAAGGGTCGTGACCGTGATGACAAGCCTGAATATAAGGTCAAGCTTTCGGTTACTTTTGCTTTCTCCAACAAGGCGGCTTTGCTGGAATACTACCACAACTCAAGCTTTCTTGAACACGGCGGTTCACCTGACAAGGCTGTAAGCAAGGCATTTCTGTCTGCTATTGACGGTTACCTGAAAAATAACAACAAATACAACAAGGGTGAGAAGTCTATCAAGTGGGAGGATATTCAGGATTGTCTGGTACTGATTTCGTCCTCATTCTCTACTCTCACCTCTTACGCTAACCAGACAAAGAAAGCTATTACAAACAAGTTTATTCAGGATGCGATGACAGAATTTCTCAAGCATCAGCTTGAAGTTTTCTTTATTGAAAATCCTGATTTTGCGACAAAGATTGCTGAACAGGTACTTGTAAACAAGCGAAGCCGTGAAACTGCTGAAAAGACAAGGGTAAACCTGCAGAAGACACTTACACAGAAGATTGACCTTGCTAATATGGTACAGAAGTTTGTTGACTGCCGTACCAAGGATCTGACAAGGCGTGAAATCTATATCGTGGAGGGTGACTCGGCGCTTGGTGCTTGTAAGACTGCCCGTGACGCTGAATTTCAGGCTATTATTCCTGTAAGAGGTAAAATTCTCAACTGTCTTAAAGCTGACTATGCAAAGATTTTCAAGAATGATATTATTACTGATATTATCAAGGTGCTTGGCTGCGGTGTTGAGGTTACTTCAAAGGCTAACAAGGAGCTTTCCAACTTCAACCTTGACAATCTTCGCTGGAACAAGGTTATTATCGCGACCGATGCCGATGTTGACGGTTTTCAGATAAGAACGCTTATTCTGACAATGCTTTACAGACTTACTCCGACACTTATCAACGAGGGTTATGTTTACATTGCGGAGACTCCTCTGTTCGAAATCAACACGAAGGACAAGACTTACTTTGCGTACAACGAACAGGAAAAGACAGAAATTCTTGAAATGATAAAGGGACAGAAATACAAGATTGACCGTTCAAAGGGTCTTGGTGAAAACGAACCTGAGATGATGTCACTGACTACTATGAATCCTGACACAAGACGTCTTATCAAGGTTACTCCGACAGATATTGAGGCTACTGCAAATATGTTTGACCTGCTCCTTGGTGATAATCTTCAGGGACGTAAGGATTATATTGCGCAGTACGGCAATCAGTATCTTGAACTGGCTGACATCAGCTGATTCTCTTTTTCACAAAATTTAAGGAGGTCTTGTTTTGGCAAGAAAAAGCAAGAAAACTGAAGATAAAGCTGTAAAAAAAGCTATTCCTAATGCTTATATAGCCGGCAGCGGTATTGTTGCGGAGGAACAGATTACTGATACGCTTGAAAAGAACTATATGCCTTATGCGATGAGTGTAATTGTTTCCCGTGCGCTGCCTGAGATTGACGGCTTCAAACCTTCACACAGAAAGCTTCTTTACACGATGTACAAGATGGGCTTACTTACGGGTCCTAAGACGAAGTCTGCTAATATTGTTGGTCAGACAATGAAGCTTAACCCTCACGGTGACGCCGCTATTTACGAAACAATGGTACGTCTTGCCCGTGGTAATGAGGCGCTGCTGCACCCTTACGTTGACAGCAAGGGTAACTTCGGTAAGGCGTACTCCCGTGACATGGCTTACGCTGCGTCACGATATACAGAGGCAAAGCTTGACCCGATTTGCAACGAGCTTTTCCGTGATATTGACAAGGACACGGTTGATTTCGTACCTAACTACGACAACGAAACCGTTGAGCCTACTCTCCTGCCTGCGACTTTCCCGTCGGTACTGGTAAACTCTAACGTTGGTATTGCCGTTTCTATGGCGAGCGCAGTTTGCTCATTCAATCTTGCGGAAATCTGCGAAACTACGATTGCACTTATCCGTAATCCTGAACATAATATTCTCACAACTCTGAAAGGCCCTGACTTCTCCGGCGGCGGTTTTATGCTTTATGATGAGGACGAGCTGGAGAAGATTTACCGCACGGGACGCGGCTCTGTAAAGGTACGCTCACGCTATCAGTTTGACAAGGAATCAAACTGCATTGAGGTTGTTCAGATTCCGCCTACGACTACTGTTGAGGCGATTATGGACAAGATTATCGAGCTTATCAAGGCTGGTAAAATCCGTGAGATTTCCTACATCCGTGACGAAACAGACATCAACGGTCTGAAGCTTGCGATAGACATCAAACGTGGTGTTGACCCTGACAAGCTTATGAAAAAGCTGTTCAAGATGACTCCGCTTCAGGATAATTATTCCTGCAACTTCAACATTCTCATAAGTGGTTCGCCTAAGGTTATGGGTGTATATGAAATTCTTGATGAATGGATTGCGTTCCGCAGAGAGTGTATCAAGAGAAGAACATATCATGAGCTCACAAAGAAAAAAGAAAAGCTGCACCTGTTGAAGGGCTTGCAGAAGATTCTGCTTGACATTGACAAGGCTATCAGAATTGTACGTGAAACCGAGGAAGAAGTTGAGGTTGTTCCAAACCTTATGATTGGCTTCGGTATTGACGAGATACAGGCTGAATATGTTGCTGAAATCAAGCTCCGTCATCTCAACAAGGAATACATTCTCAAGCGTACTGCTGACATTGAAGGACTTGAAAAGGACATTGCCGAAATGGAGGGCATCCTCAAGGACGATAAGAAAATCAAGAACATTATTGTTGAAGAACTCAAGGAAGTTGTCAAGAAGTATCAGCAGCCGAGAAAGACTATGTTCTACTACGAAAATGACGAGGACGAGGTTGATATTGAGGACGACACACCTGACTACCCTGTCAATCTGTTCCTTACTCAGGGCGGCTACTTCAAGAAAATCACGATGCAGTCGCTTCGTATGGCGAGTGAACAGAAGCTCAAAGACGGCGATATGATGATGACGGCTATTGAGGGCACGAACAAAACCGAGCTGTTGTTCTTCTCGGACAAGTGTCAGGTTTACAAGACAAAGGCAAGTGCTTTCAAGGATACTAAGGCTTCCGAATTGGGTGACTTTATTCCTGTCAAGCTTGGCTTTGACGATTACGAAAACGTGATTTCCATGATTTCCACAATTGATTACAGCGGTCATCTGATTATGGTATTTGAGAATGGTAAGGTTGCTAAGGTGCCCCTTAACGCTTACGAAACAAAGACCAACAGAAAGAAGCTTGCCAACGCTTACACGGCGAAGTCCAAGCTTGTGAAGATGTTCCTTGTGGCTGACAACACGGACATTATGCTCCGTTCCACAAACGGCAGGGCTATCGTGTTCAACACGGGAATGATTTTGCCGAAGTCTGCCCGTGACACAATCGGTGTTCAGGTTATGACGCTCAAGGCAAAGGCTCTGGTTGACAATGCATACATTGTTACGGAGGAAATGACTGAGAGTGTGAAGAAGTTCGTTGCAAAGAATATTCCTGCGGCGGGAAGTCTTGCGAAGGATCTTGAAGACCCTGACCAGCTTACACTTTAAAATAGTAATCCCCGAAAAGAAGTTGAGTTCTTTTCGGGGATGTTTTTATTTATCCGCCCATCTGATAACAGCGATATCGCCGTCTGTAATTCTGTCCATAAAACTTACGTCCTTGCCGTTTACGGTAAGAATCATATCGCCGCTTGGCGGTGGGTTATCAAGGTCGATATCGGCAATTGCCATAAGCTCGATGAATTCGTGGGGCTGGTTGTTAGGACGTGGTGGAAGTGTTACGCTTCTGCCGTTGAGTATAAGCTGACAGTCACGGGAAGCTGTTGGCTGTTCTTCCTCTACCGTTTGTTCAGGCTCGGGGGCAACTGTTGTTTCGATTGCTTCCGAAAGCACAGGAAGAATATCGGGAGAAGGCGCATTGCTGTCGGCGATTGCCTTTGCAAGCTTGCCCTCTCTTGCTTCGGGGTTGAACACCTTATCTGCGGTTACGATATCGTCATCGTCGTGGAGATAATAGTCAACGGAAAGAAGCTTGCCTGCCTTATAGTAGCTTAATGTTGAAGCGTCAAAGGTGAATGTCTGCATCAAATCGCCGAGGGTTTCAATCTCGGTAATTGAGATGTTGTCGGAGTTCTGAATTTGGTAATCACCTTTAATCTGCTTACCGTTTACTCGTGCAATAACACCGAACGGATACTCTACGCCATCGATGAATACCTTTCTTGCTGAAACCTCGCCTGCAATATCGGAAACCTTAACCTCTGCATTATTACCGCTTTTAGCAGGCTTGAACACGAGATTATCACCCTGCTTGACTGTTGTTTCAAGAGTTGCAGGTGCACCATTGAGGGTGATTTCCGCAAGGGTTGCAAGCTCACCCTTGAGAAGCTGTTTTTCGCCGTTAAGAGTGAATGTGAGATTACGTCCCGAACGTCCGATAATCTGATTGGACTTATAACCTGCTGTTGAAAGCAGGTCGAGGACGCGCACTGCTCTTGTGTCAAAAATACGGATTTTCTTATCGTTTACGGTTACAACAGAGAAATCGTAACCCTGATTATGTGTAGCCGTTACACCGATGCCAATTGGGGTAACATATTCTGGACCTGTGATTTTGTTTCTGCCAAAAGAGACGTTCTTCATAGCCTGCTTTCCACCGACAGCAACACGGTTTTCGGGGATTTCAAGCTTTTCTGCAACCTGCTTTGCAAGGTCAGGAATAAGGCTTCCGCCGCCTACGAGGAAAACTGCGGCTGGTGCTTGTCCGTTTGCTTTGATGATGTTCTTGGCGATATCGTCAGCAAGTGAGTCAACTGCGGGGAAAAGGCTTGCGAAGAACTCACCTGTTTCAACTGTATGGTCGAAGCCGAGAATATCCTTATAAGTAATTTGCTCCTGATAGCTGCTGAGTTTCATTTCTTCAGCTGTTTGGAAATCTACTATGTATTTTCTGATTATTTCCTCGGTAATTTCATCGCCTGCTACGGTTGACATAGCGTAAGCGACGATACTGCCGTTCTGGGAGATGGCGATATCCGAAGTACCTGCGCCGATATCTACAAGAGCGACATTGATAAGTCGGATTTCGGGCGGGATAATAATATTCATTGCGGCGATAGGTTCGAGGGTAAGGCTTACAACCTGAAGTCCGTTCATATCCATTACTGCGTAAAGGCTTTCCACAACCGGACTTGGAAGAAATGCGGCAATAAGTTCAACTGTAACTTTTCTTCCCTTATGACCTACCAAAGATTTGATTTTATAATCATCGAGGAGATACTGGATTACTGTATGACCTACGCAATAGAATGAGCCGTTCATATCGGTTGTTTCTGCGTCAAGCTCGTCCTGCGCTTTGAGAGCAGTTTCAAGTTCAAAAGCTTTTACAACGTCCTGAGTAATAACCTCTTTATCCTTAATGTCGAATGACATTTCTGTGCTGTGGGTTTTAAGCGCACGACCTGCGGCTGCGATTGCAACACGAGAAAGCTTTATACCTGATTTTGCTTCAAGTTTTTCCTTGACCTGCTTCGCAACATCGGCAACTATAGGGATATCCTCAATCTGACCGTCAATCATTGCACGCTGCTTATGGGGCACGGAAATTGCATAGTCAATACAGAATGTATTCTCGGACATATGACCGATTATTCCTACAATTGTTCTTGTGCCGATATCGAGAGCAAAGATTTCACTTTCTTCCTGAGGACGAAGCACCTTAGGCTCTTTTTTCTTTGCAGGAGCTTTGGACGTACTCTTTTTTGAGGCTGCCTTTTTGGAAGATGTTTTCTTCCTGGCTGTCTTTTCTTCGGAAACCTCAACAACTGTTTTTTCTTCGTTTGCCATAGTATCACCCTTTACTGAAAATATGGGGAAATTTATCGTAAAATAACGAATTTCATTGATATATACACATTTATTATATTATAAATTTCCGTGAATTACAATAGCTTTTGCGCAAAAACTTTGCAGTTTGTTGTCAACATTTCAAAGATGGCAATTTTCTCTTGATTTTATATAAAAAATATGATATAATTAATTGCATAATATTTTTTAAGAAAGGACGGATTGCGAATGGGTTCCGTATATAATTTTTCCAGGATTACACAGGATATTGTTGACCTTGCTTCACTTTGCAGCAAAAATGACCGTATTGAACCTGAGCTTTACACCAGATACGATGTAAAACGAGGATTGAGAGATATCAACGGTAAGGGCGTACTTGCGGGGCTTACTGAAATTTCGGAGATTATTTCTTCCAAAACCATTGATGGCGAGTCCGTTCCGTGCGAGGGTGAGCTTTACTATAGAGGCTACAACATAAATGATCTTGTTTCAGGCTTTACACAGGATAAGCGCTTCGGTTTTGAGGAAATCACATACCTCCTGCTTTTCGGTGAGCTTCCTGACACATCTGATCTGAAAAAATTCAATAAAATTCTTGCTGATTACAGACAGCTTCCTACAACATTTGTACGCGATATAATTATGAAGTCGCCAAGCAATGATATTATGAATGGTCTTGCAAGAGGCGTGCTTACATTATATTCTTATGACGATATGCCGAATGACACTTCTATTCCGAATGTTCTTCGCCAGTCACTTGAACTGATTGCGCTGTTTCCTCTTATTGCAGTTTACAGCTATCAGGCAAAATCCTATTATCATGACGGCGAAAGTTTCTTCATTCATCAGCCTGTTCCAGAGTATTCCACTGCAGAAAATATTCTGCATATGCTTCGTCCTGACAGCTCATTTACCCCACTTGAAGCGCACATTCTTGACCTTGCGCTGGTTCTTCATGCTGAACACGGCGGCGGTAACAACTCAACTTTCACAACTCACGTTGTTACTTCTTCGGGCACGGACACTTACTCTGCAATTGCAGCGGCACTTTCTTCTCTGAAGGGTCCTAAGCACGGTGGTGCAAACATCAAGGTAACAATGATGTTTGAGGACATGAAAAACAAGCTTTCCGACTGGACTGACGATGATGCAATCCGTGATTACCTTACGAAGCTTCTTCACAAGGAAGCCTTTGACCGTTCGGGTCTTATCTACGGTATGGGGCATGCGGTTTACTCGGTTTCCGACCCGAGAGCGGCAATTCTTAAAAAGGCTGTTAAGAGTCTTTCAGAAGAAAAGCACATGGAAAAGGAATATGCTCTTTATAAGAAGATTGAACAGCTTGCTCCTGAAGTTATTGCCAAGGAAAGACGCATTTACAAGGGTGTTTCGGCAAACATTGACTTCTACAGCGGATTTGCTTACAGCATGCTGAAGCTTCCGCCGGAGCTTTACACTCCAATTTTTGCGATTGCAAGAATCGCTGGTTGGTCTGCTCACAGAATTGAGGAGCTTCTCAACACTGGCAAGATTATCCGTCCTGCTTACAGAAGCGTACAGCCACACAGGGATTACAAGTCACTTTCTGACAGATAAAATTACGGCGGCTTTTGATTTTCAGAAGCCGCTTAGTTTATAGGGGTGTTGTACTTGGAATGGTTCAATATTTTCGGGCTGGTTTTCATTATCATTATTATGATACCGAATATTATTTTTGCTATAAAATGCAAGGACGGATTTGAAAACAAATGGCACAACAAGGCTGTTGAAATTCTTGAACAAATCGGACGTTTCGGCTGTTTCGGATTCATGATAATCAACATTCCAGGCACCTGGTTTGGTTGGTGGTCAGATGAAGCGTTTGCTGTTTATCTGATTGTAAATGCAATATTGGTGCTTACTTATTGTGCTATATGGATTGTATGTTTCAGGAAAAGCAGTGTATTCAGGGCATTATCGCTTTCGATTATTCCGTCGGTTATATTTTTGTTCAGCGGAATAATGTGCAGGTCAGTGCTGCTGATTGTTTCTGCGGTTATTTTTGCACCGTGCCATATTGCAATTTCTTATACGAATGCAAAGTAAAATTACCCCTAAAAGAATTAAATTTCTTTTAGGGGTAAGCTTTTACCATCGTTTCATATTACGCTCATATTTTTCGGTATATGCTTGTTTCAGTTCGTCAGCTGTTATTTCGTAGCAAAGCAAAACATCATTATAGTACATCAGCACATCTGCCATTTCTTCAACAAGGTGAGCACGGATTTCTACGTCCTCAAAAGCCTTTGTGCCGCCGTTTTGCTTGACAATGTCGATAACCTCACCGATTTCGCCAATCATCCACAGCAGCTTGTTTTTGCCAGTTTCGGGGCAGATTTTCTCCCATTTATCCTTGTATTTATCCTGTAGCTTTCTCTGCATTTCAAGCATTTCGTTTACTGAAAAGTCTGACATAATGTTACTCCTTATGATTATCTATTTAAAAAAACAATTTATATTATATTCGCTGTACTTTTTCAGCATACTTTTTTTCATTTTCCATGTATGTTTTGTTATTTTTCCGTAGCTGTAATTAGTCCTCGTGTACATATCTGCAACACCATTGTCGTTATAAACAAACGTATAATCAGCAACCAACTCGGGGTTCATACGCTGTATATCAGAAGTTAAAACCAATCCAATATTTTCATATATAGGATTATTATAAAACATTATTGGCATACCAATTTTAAATCCTGATATTTCTTCTGCATTGATTATGTAATTCTCCTCATAATGATAACATCTGCTGTTAAGTACAATATTTTCAGCTTCATCAATTCTGGCCAAATTATACTCAATAGTTTTTCCGAAATCATCAAACACTTCCAAAGTAATACTATATAATTTTTTTGTATCGCTAAACATCAACCCAGTCAATGTTTTTTCTTTTATAATGAAAAATTTTTCTGCCGAAAGCTTTCCTGCTTCTCCGTAAAAAGCAGAATAAACAGCAGTATTGTTTATAAAATGATGCTCAGAAGCATACTCCTTTTTCAGTGGCATTTTTTTCAAAACTTTCCATTCTTCTGTTGTATTGTCAGAAATCTCCGTTATAAAATCAGAATTGAATGGCTCTGTCCACCCTTTGCACCAAACAATGCTGTCACCTGATACAGTACTTTGCTTCAAAGTATCATATTTGTCCTTGAAACCATTATACATGCTCATAAATTCAGCTGACAATTCATTTAATTTATGAGTATTATATGTCACTTATAACCCCTCCGAAGTTTTATAATCTTCCCTTAAAATCCTCATACCCGAACTGCTTGATAATTTTATTTTCACCGTCAAGAGTATGAAGCACTATTGCTGGAAGCGGCATACCGTTGAAGGTATTATTCTTGACCATTGAATAAATCGCCATATCGCAGAAAACAAGTCTGTCCCCTGCTTTCAGCGGCTTATCAAAGGAATAGTCGCCGATAATATCGCCTGCGAGGCAGGTTGGTCCGCCGAAACGGTAGGTATACGGCTTCTCGTCTGGCATACCTGCGCCGATAATATTTGGGCGGTACGGCATTTCCAGCACGTCAGGCATATGGCAAGCCGCGGAAGTATCGAGGATTGCCAAGTTCATTCCGTTTTTCAGCGTGTCGAGGACTTCGGTTACAAGGTAGCCTGCGTTAAGGGCAACAGCTTCACCTGGTTCGAGGTACACTTGAATATCATACTTTTTCTGCACGCGGTCAACAATCTGCACCAGCTTTTCCACGTCATAATCGGCACGGGTAATATGGTGACCGCCGCCGAAATTGAGCCATTTCAGGTTGTAGAGATACTTACCGAATTTTTCTTCCACAACGGCAATTGTGCGTTCAAGGACATCTGCACCCTGCTCGCACATTGTATGAAAATGAAGTCCGCTTATTCCCTCGGGAAGTGTTTCGGGAAACTCAGCAAGGATTGTTCCAAGACGTGAATTTTTGAAGCAAGGATTGTATATATCCGTTTCGATTTCGGAATATTCGGGGTTGATACGGATACCCACTTCGATTTTGCGTCCGCTTTTCTGCACGGTCGGATAGTATTTTTCGTACTGTGCAAAGCTGTTGAACACAATATGGTCGGCAACGGTTACGATTTCTGCGAAGTCCTTTTCGCTATATGCTGGTGCGTAGACATGTGTTTCGCCATCGGGCATTTCTTCCTTACCAAGCTTTGCTTCAAATAGACCGCTGGCGGTTGTACCTGCAAGGTATTTGCTGATAAGCGGATAGGTGCTGTACATCGAAAAAGCTTTTTGTGCGAGAAGAATTTTACAGCCTGTTCTGTCCTGCACGTATTTAAGGACTTCAAGGTTTTTCACAAGCAGACGTTCGTCTGTTACATAGCAAGGTGTGGGCAGGGTTGAGATGTCAAAATCAAGCATTTTGTTACTCCTTATTTCTTATCAACGAATTCGATATTCTGAAGCTGGCCTGTCAGGTTAGCCTTAATACCGTCACGATATTCCTGACGAAGCTGTGCCTGTTCAGCCTTTTCCTCCTCGGTCAGACCCTCGGGGGTACGGGATTTTCTTGCAAGTTCGTTTATTCTATTGATTTTTTCCTGTGTCATAGTTTTGCTCCTTTAGATTAATATCAGGTTTTATTATATCAGATTTTCAAGCTTATTGCAACTATTCTTTCACAGCTTTGACTATAAGGAAATTCGGTTTTATATACTCTTTGACAATTGTCGGAAGTTTTTCTATCGCCCACGGCTTTGGTGTCGGCTCGACAATTTCTTTCAGGGCAAGTCCGCTGTTGATGATTTCGGTAAGAAGCTGTCCCATAGGGCGGTGATATTTTATCACGCCGTCAACAAACCAATTCTTTTCACGCTTGCCAGGCTTATTGTAATCGGAAAAGGTATAGGAAACACGCTGACCGATTTCGTTATAGTTGAAGTGGGCATTGCTTTCGTCGATTGTTGCGGTAATAATGGGGTGTTCCTGAGAGAAAAGGAGTGTTCCGCCGACGTTAAGAAGGTTATATATATCATTCATAAGTGCACTGAAGTCTTTGATGTAGTGTAAAGCCAGCGAACTGTACACCAAATCGAATTTCATATCCAGCTTACTGATTTCTGTCATACTCATACTGATATACTCGATATTATCGTGCACTGCTTCTTTTATTGCTACTTCAAGCATCTTTTCAGATATGTCAAGTCCTACAACTTTACGTGCTCCACGCTGCACAAAATCAATACAATTCTTTCCGCATCCGCAGCCTAAGTCGAGAACGGTCTTTCCTGCAAGGTCGGGAAGCATTTCAGCCATTGCAGGCTGCTCCAGAAGGTCATTCAGGCATATATCTTTTGCACGCAATTCCTTGTATCCGTTGAAAAAAGTTTCGTTATCGAAAATGTTCTGATTACTCATATTGACCTCCTATCTTATCAAAGAAGTACCCAAGCGTGGACACAAGCTGACCTGTTTTGTAAAGCTCCTTTATTTCGGCAAAGGTAAGCCATTTTGTCTGTGCGACCTCATCGGTTGTAGCATTATCAAGCTGAACATCTCCGTCATATTCAAACAACCACACATCAAGAATGTCGTTGAATTTTTTACCGTTCATCTGCTTACGCAGCTGTGAGAAAACAAGGTTGTTTTCCGTACCGATTATATCAATTCCGACTTCTTCCTTGACTTCACGGATTGCGCCTTGCAGGCTTGTTTCACTTTTCAGCACTGAGCCTCCGACTGTTTCCCACATAAGCGGAAAGGCAGGACGATTTGCTGAACGCTGTGAAATAAGGTACTGACCTTTACTATTGCGTATCCATACGTGGACAACAAGATGATAACAGCCATCGGGGATTTCATTGCCGCGGATGTGTTCCCTGCCTGTTGGATTTCTGTTTTCGTCATATAAGTCCCATAATTCCATTATATTACCTCCGATGAAAAAAGCCGTTTCTGAAACAAATCAGAAACGGCTTTACATTATTTACAATTACTTGGAGATGAGTGCGAGTGTATCTCTTGCAATAAGAAGCTCTTCGTTTGTTGGAACAACCCAAACCTCAACCTTGGAGTCAGGTGTGGAAAGCTTTGTGAGCTTGCCGTGGATTGTAGCGTTGAGCTCGTTGTCAATCTTGATACCGAAGAAGTCCATATCTGCACAAACTGCTTCACGAACCTCAGCAGCGTTCTCGCCGATACCGCCTGTGAAGAGGACAGCGTCAAGACCGTTCATTGCAGCAGCGTAACCGCCAATGTACTTCTTGATTTCGTATACAAGCATATCTGTAACAAGCTGAGCTCTGTCATTGCCTTCAGCAGCAGCAGCAGAAATATCTCTGTTATCAGAAGAAATACCGGATACGCCGAGGAAGCCGGACTTCTTATTCATATAGTCGCTCATTTCCTTTGTTGTAAAGCCGTGCTTTTCAGCAACAAATGTTACAGCTGATGGGTCAACACAACCTGTTCTTGTACCCATTACAACGCCGTCGAGTGGTGTAAAGCCCATGGATGTATCAACAGACTTTCCGCCGTCAACAGCTGTGATGGAAGAACCGTTACCGAGGTGACAGGAAACAATCTTGAGGTCCTTGATATCCTTGCCCATTGCTTCTGCAAGTGCTGCGGAAACAAATCTGTGGGAAGTACCGTGGAAGCCGTACTTTCTAACGTGATACTTTTCGTAATCCTCGTAAGGAAGACCGAACATATAAGCCTTAGCTGGCATTGTCTGGTGGAATGCTGTATCGAATACAACAACCTGAGGAACATTAGCAGGGAGAACCTTCTTACAAGCCCAGAGTGCGAGTGCGTGTGGGTGGTTATGTACAGGAGCAAGATCCTGGAGGTCATCAATCTGCTGGATAACTTCATCTGTTACGAGAGTTGTCTTATCGAAGATTTCAGCACCCTGCACAATTCTGTGACCAACTGCGGAAATTTCGTCCATGGACTTGATAACAGCAGCATCGCCTGTTGTGAGAACTTCAACGAGCTTTTCAAAAGCTTCTGTGTGTGTCGGGAAATCGCAGTCCATATCAACAGCTCTGCCGTCAAATGTCTTGTGGGAAACGTGACCGCCGATACCGATTCTGTCACAGTTACCCTTTGCGATAACGCTTTCGTCTTCCATATTGAGAAGCTGGTACTTGAGTGAAGAGCTTCCTGCATTTACTACGAGAATAATCATAATTTTGTACTTCCTTTCAAAAAATTCTAATCATACCTTTATATACTATTACAAAATGTTACTAAAATCAAGGGTTTCACAATATTTTAAGAATATCGTAATATTTATTCCATATTTATCGCAATAAAATCATATACTATATAAACGTATGGGTTTGTACACTGTGGGTGAACTGTACCCTTATGACCCCTAAAAGAAAGGATTGAACTGTATGAAAACATATGGTATAATCTGTGAATACAATCCGTTCCACAACGGTCACATTCATCAGATTGAAGAAACAAGAAAACACGGCGCTACTCACATTGTTGCAATTATGAGCGGCAACTATGTTCAGCGCGGCGATGTTGCAATGATTGATAAGTTTGCAAGAGCAAAGGTTGCTGTAAACAACGGTGTTGACCTCGTCATTGAAATGCCTGTTGTATACTCTGTTTCAAGTGCAAACTATTTTGCTCGTGCAGGTGTTATGATGTTGGGTGCTCTCGGTTGTGTGGACGGAATTTCTTTCGGAAGCGAATGCGGTGACCTTGCACTTCTTAAAAATGCCGCTATGGCTTCTCTTAATGCAACTACTCCTGAAAAGGTCAAGCCTCTCCTTGAAAAGTGCATGTCCTTCCCTCAGGCTGTTCAGCAGATTATCGGTGCTGAGTACGGACCTATCATTTCTTCCGTTTTTGATTCACCAAATAACACACTTGCTGTAGAATATCTCAAGGCGCTCAAGGTACTCAATCTCGACATGGAAACTTTCACTATCAAGAGAAAGGGTGCTGACCATGACAGCATGAATGCTGCTGACGGTATTGCAAGCGGATCACTCCTTCGTCAGATGATTGAGGATGGTGAAGATATCAGCGCTTATGTACCTAAGGATATGGCTGATCTTGTTGCTGAATATGATGACAAGGAACTGCTTGCTTATTTTGATAACCTTGAACGTGAGCTTCTTTATGTACTCCGTACAGCTATTCCGCCTGTAATTTCCGAAATTGCGGATGTTGATCCGGGACTCGCAAATCTTATTTTTGCTTCGGCAATCAAGTCAAACTCAATTGATGAGTTCCTTGAAGCTGTTGATACAAAGCGTTACACAACAGCTAAGATGAGAAGAGTTCTTCTTAATATGTATCTTGGTATCAAGGCTACTGACCTTATGATTATGCCTCCGTACGGAAGAGTGCTTGCATTCAACGAAAAGGGCACAGAAATTCTCAAGGCAGCTAAGGAAAAGGCTGAGGGCAACAAGTATGCAATTCCGTTCAACACTTCCCTTAAAGATATTGTTGAGCTTCAGAAGCCTCCTATCAACAGATTTGCAGATATTTCCAACCGTGCGACAAATCTTTACGGACTTGCTTCAAGAACAATACGTCCATGCGCTGAAGAATTTACTGCAAAGATTGAAATTCAGTAATCGGATTGTAACAAAAGTTACAAATTGACGGCGCTTTGTAACTTTTTTACAGTGATTTTTCTCAAATTGTTATAAAATTGTAATATTTTTTTGCAGAAAAACTATTGCAAAACAAATATTTTTGTTGTATAATGGAAACAAGCAGAATTTTAAATTCAGCATGTCCATATGTAAAATTTTATCGAAAAGGAGATATTTAAAATGAACAAGAAAATTTTTGGCAGAGCTGCAGCTCTCGGTCTTGCAGGTCTTACAACAATGTCTACTATTGCTATTGTTGCTTCTGCTGACGCTTTCCCAACTAACATCTATGAGTTTACTTACAAGGGTATTGCAAGCACAGCTCGTAGTGCACAGGCAAATGCAGCTATGGCAGATAATGTGTATGTTTCAGCAGCTGCTGATGAAGTTTTTTCAGTTGGCTTTAAGGTTGCTGATCTTGCTCTCTTTGATATTGAGGCAACTTATCTTCCAAGTTATATGAGTACACTTAATTTCAGCACAGGTGAATGGGTATATACAGAAGCGGCTGCATTTACCGGCATTCCAACAGCTGTAAAGCCAAATGATTATATTGTTTCAAGAGCAGATGGTAGTCCAATTACAGGTGAAACATTCTACTTCAAATCTGCAGCTGAACGTGATGCTGCTAAGTCAACGATTGCTTCACAGAACCAGTCCGAATATAGCAATAAGTACAACAAAGCATATTCTGCTCTTAAGTCTGATCTTACAAAGATTGCAAGCGCTCACAAGACTGAGGCTACAAAAAATCTTAATGCTCTTAAAAAAGAAAATTCAGAAAATATGACTCCTGAAGCATATAAGATTTGGCTTGCTGATGATATCAGTGGCTACAAGGCACTGAATAATCAGATTTCTTCTGATTACACAGCAAGAACTAAGGCTATTACTGTTGTAATGAAGGAATTCGAAGAAGCATATGGTCCTAAGAATAGAGGCTTTGGTCACACTGAAAAGCCTGGTTCTGCTGGTGAATCTTATGCAGTATTTCTTGTTGACGACAGCTCAACAAATGTTATAATTAATGGTGTTGCTGGCAATACATACTTCTCAGCAACTTATGATGGTTTGGGTGACCTTACTCTTTGCAAGTATCGTACACAGACTTCATATGTAGATGCAGATTCTTATGCTTTCAAGGGTGAAATTCTTGAAGCAGAAACTTTGAAAGGTGCTTCTCTCAATGAATCTATAGCTGCAAATAATGCATACCTTGTTAAGGGTGACCTTTGGCAGCAGTTCTCCAGCTCTTTTGAAGGTGGTGCAACAAACAACGAAAACACATCTGAAGGCGCAACAACAGACGATAAGAAGGAAGAAGAAACAACAACAAAAACACCTGACCAAACAGCTGTTTATAAGGTTGGAAGCTACTATTACCCAACATATTCTGCTGCATTCAATGCTGCTAACGGTAATGAAGATATCATTACCAAGATAAGAGATTATGCTGTTCTTCCATACGATTACTTCTCTCAGGTAACAGGTTCTTTCTACAGCAAGTATGCTGATGCTCTCAAGGCTTCCAATAATGAGGCTTCTAAGGTTACTGTATTCAACAATGCTTCTACAAGCACTGACAATGAAAATTCTCTTGATCCTTACTACTACTACTGGCTTGCTAAGCAGCAGGGTGGCACTACTGTTAAGGACACTACATCTGCTACACTTGGTAAGAGAACTGGTTGGACATCTATCACTAACTACCTTAACGGTGTAAGCAACGGTACTTCTGCTACTATTGACATGAACAAGGAAACTTCAGTTCCATCTTCTGTACTCGGCGCTATCGAGGGTAAGAATGTTACTGTTAAGTTTGTTCAGGATAATGGTGCTTCCCTTACAGTTAACGGTAAGGATGTTGCAAATGCTAAGAATGTTGAAATTGATGTAACATACAACACTAAGAGCATTTCCAAGAAGCTCATCCAGAATGCATTCAAGAAGAACGGTGCTGTAAGCTCTGCTCAGATTTCTATCGATGAAGGTTCCTTCGGTTTCGAATCTGACCTCACAGTTAAGTTCAACTCCAAGCGTGCTGGTTACAGCGCTAAGATCTATCGTTACAACTCCTCCAGAAATTCTCTCCAGCTTGTTGATACTGCAACAGTTAGCAACAGCGGTAAGACAACATTTGACGGCATCACTAAGGGTGGCGAGTTTGTAATTGTTCTTTTCGAAGACTAATTCATAACTATTCAAACAATGCACAGTTAATCCTGTGCATTGTTTTTTTATATTTTGCTATTGACATTTTATAAATTATATGATATAATTTATTTCTGTAAGTGATTTATTAGCACTACTGTCCGATATATTGTGATGGGCTGCTATGCAATCATAGATATATTGGCAAGAAATGAGGTGTTTTTAATGAAAGCCGGAATTCATCCTGATTACAAGGAAACTACTATCACTTGTGCTTGCGGTAATGTAATCAGCACTCGTTCTACTAAGGAGAACATCAAGGTTGAAATTTGCTCCAAGTGCCACCCATTCTATACTGGTAAGCAGAAGCTTGTTGATACAGGCGGACGTGTTGACAGATTTAAGAAGCGTTTTGGTCTTGATAAGTAATTCCAAAAAGCCTGCGTAATTCCTACGCAGGCTTATTTTTTACAGGAAAGCGGTTGTAAATATGAATTGCAATGATTATTCTACTGTTAATGGTTTTTCTGAGGCTTCATTCATTGAACGAAAATCTGAATTTATTGGTTATATAAAACATGTTGAAACCAATGATGAAGCTGTTGATTTTATAAATGAAATCCGTACCAAACACCGCAAGGCTACACATAATGTTTATGCGTATATTTTACGTGATGGCTCGACCACACGTTATTCTGACGATGGAGAACCGCAAGGTACTGCCGGAGTGCCTGTTCTTGATGTACTGCAAAAGGAAGGATTGACTGATGTTTGCTGTGTGGTAACACGTTATTTCGGCGGAATACTTCTTGGCGGAGGTGGACTTGTCAGGGCATATTCTCACAGCGCAAAGATTGCTGTTGAAGCTGCTGAACGGCTGATTATGTGCAGGTGTTGTCCTATTGATATTACTATGGATTACAATTTATACGGAAAAATAACTTACATTCTTCCTGACTTTGAGGTAAAAGTTCTTGACACGCTATTTGCTTCTGATGTTACAGTTAAAATGCTTGTAAAAATCGATTTTATTGATAAACTAAAAGAGAAAATTACTGATATTACTAATGGAAACATTTTAATTGAGCAGTTTGACGAATGTTTTGAAAATTTCGCATGATATTTTAAACATATATACAAATTACGTTCTTTTACAAGGTTTTTTTTATACTAAATTCGTATATATAATTGTAATTTATTTTTGTCGCAATAACTCAAATCACGTTGTTTTTGCATATTTTACATATAAGAAAGGAATGGATTTATGACAATACGTGAGCAAACAGAAATCATGGAGCTTGGTATACTTTGTGAGGATGCTTGTACCTCAAAAGGTACTGGACGCCGTGTACACAGTGAACCTAAATGTCCTATCCGCACCGAATTCCAGCGCGACAGGGACAGAATTCTCCATTCCAATGCTTTCAGACGTCTGAAACAAAAAACTCAGGTTTTCCTCTCCCCTGTCGGAGATCATTATCGTACAAGACTTACTCACACCCTTGAAGTTTCTCAGATTGCAAGAACAATTGCAAATGCTTTGCGTCTTAATGAAGATCTGACAGAAGCAATTGCTCTCGGTCACGACCTTGGACACACTCCTTTCGGACATTCGGGTGAGGATATTCTCAATGAAATCTGTCCATATGGTTTCTGTCATTATTTGCAGAGTGTTCGTGTTGTTGATTATATAGAAAAAAACGGCAAAGGGCTTAATCTTACATATGAGGTTAAAAATGGTATTGCCTGCCATACAAACAAGGTTGCTGTTACAAAAGAGGGTTATATTGTAAGACTTGCTGATAAGATTGCTTACATAAATCATGACATTGATGATGCTATCCGCGCAGGTATGCTTAAAGAAACTGATTTACCTAAATCTGCTACTGATATACTTGGACACACCAAAAGCGAGCGTATTACAACTCTGATTATGTCAATTATTAACAATGGCGTTCAGGACATCAGAATGAGTGTTGATGTAAAGGAAGCGCATGACGAGTTGCGTACTTTTATGTTTGCAAATGTTTACAAGAATTCTGTTGCAAAGGCTGAGGAAGCTAAAGCTAAGACATTGGTTGAAAAGCTTTATATGTACTTCCTGCGCAATCCTGACAAGATGCCTGATGATTACAAGAAAATTATGGCACGCTTTGACAAGGAACGTGCTGTATGCGACTATATTGCCGGTATGACAGATGTTTATGCTGTCAACCTTTATAATGAATTGTTTATACCGAAAGGCTGGAAACTTTAATGGCTTTTCCCGACCAGTTTATTCTGGAGCTTAAACAGAACAATCCTATTGACAGCGTGATGTCATCATATGTCAGTCTTATCCGCAGGGGCAGGAACTGCGTTTGTCTGTGTCCGTTTCACTCGGAGAAATCTCCGTCGTGCACGGTTTATCTTGACAACAACAGTTTCTACTGCTTTGGCTGTGGAACAGGCGGAGATGTAATCACGTTTGTAATGAAAATTGAAAATCTTGATTATGTTGAAGCAATCAAATTCCTTGCTGACCGTGCGGGAATGAGCATGCCTGATGAAGCGAAAAACAATGAAGCTTCTCGAATTAAGGCTCGTGTTCTTGAAATCAACAGGACAGCTGCAAGGTTTTTTCATAACACTCTTGCTAAATCGCCTGATGGTGAAAAGGGACGCAGATATTTTGCTGAAAGACAGCTTTCTCCTGCTACAATTACCAAATATGGTCTTGGATACGCCCCCGATGACTGGCACAAGCTTTCGAATTACTTGCAGTCCAAGGGATTTACCGAGGAAGAACTCGTTACGGCTAATCTTTGCGGACGTGGCAGGAACGGCGGCATTTACGACTCATTCCGTGACCGTGTGATGTTTCCTATCATAGATTTAAGGGGTAATGTCATTGCATTCGGCGGACGAATTATTGATGGAAGCGGTCCGAAGTATCTGAACAGCTCCGACACACCAGTTTTCAAGAAAAGCAGAAATTTATTCTCGCTGAATTTTGCCAAGAAATCCGAAGAAAAGCGACTTATTCTTGCAGAGGGTTATATGGACGTTATTGCCATTAATCAGGCAGGTTTTGAAAATGTTGTTGCTACTCTTGGTACGGCGCTTACTCAGGAACAAGCACGGCTTATGTCCCAGTATGCTGAGGAGATTATTATCGCTTACGACTCGGACGGTGCAGGTCAGAATGCTACTCATAAGGCTATAAATCTGCTTTCTGAGGTTGGGGTACGCACAAAGATTATTCACATGGAGGGTGCAAAGGACCCTGATGAATACATAAAAAAATTCGGTGCACTTCGATTCAGACAGTTGCTTGACAAATCGGGCGGTGCGATTGAATTTGAGCTTGAAAAGTGCAAAAACGGACTTAATATTGATACTGATGATGGCAAGATTGAATATCTTAAACGCTGTGTGAATGTACTTGCTGACATCAGTTCGCCTATTGAACGTGAGGTTTACATTGGCAGGCTTGCTGAATCAAATCGTGTAAGCAAGGATATGCTTTTGCAGCAGGTTGAGGGTTCAATCAAGCGTAGGGTTAACAAGGCTAAAAGTCAGGAATGGACTGAAATACGGACATTCCAGAAACAATACAAGAGCAATCCTGACTCATACCGTCACCCCAAGGAATACAAGGCCGAGGTTGGAATTATTGCTTATCTTGCTGGTAATCCTGATGAGGCTGAATATGTTTCATCAAAGGTTGGTCCAGAACAATTTGTGACAGAATTCAACAAGAAAGTATATCGTGTTATGCTTGAAAAAATCAAAAATTCAGCTTTTTCCGATATTCATTCGCTGCAAAGTGAATTTACTGCTGATGAAATGGGTAAAATAACCGAAATTGCAATCAACAGCAAAGATGTAAATATTAATAAAACTACTGTTGATGATTTTATTAATATTCTTTCTTCTGCCGCTGACAATTCGGTTGATATAAAGGATATGTCAAATGATGACTTTTTAAAATATATTCAGAATTTGAAAAATAAGAAGTAAAAAGAAAGGAATGACTTTTTATGCAGAACAACAAGAGAACTATTGAAAGCCTTATGGAACAGGGCAAGGCAAGCGGCAAGCTTTCCACTAAGGAAATTACTGATGTTCTTGAGGAGCTCGAATATGACGTTGACCAGATGGAGGCATTCTATGACAGCTGTACAAATCTGAACATTGAAATTATTGAGGACTTTACTATTGATACCGATGACCTTTCTATTCCTCTCGAATCTGCTGATGACCTTGAAATGTCTCTTTCAACTGAGGGTATTGCCATTGATGACCCTGTAAAGATTTATCTCAAGGAAATCGGACGTGTTCCGCTTCTTTCCGCTGAGGAAGAAATTGAACTTGCTGAACGTATGGCTCAGGGCGATCCTAAGGCAAGGAAGCGTCTTTCTGAAGCTAACCTCAGACTTGTTGTTTCTATTGCTAAACGTTATGTTGGTCGTGGTATGCAGTTCCTTGACCTTATTCAGGAAGGTAATCTCGGTCTTATCAAGGCTGTTGAAAAGTTTGACCACACCAAGGGCTTCAAGTTCTCCACTTATGCTACATGGTGGATAAGACAGGCTATTACAAGGGCTATTGCTGACCAGGCAAGAACCATCCGTATCCCTGTGCATATGGTTGAAACCATCACAAAGGTTAAAAAGGTTACAAGCCAGCTTCTTCACAAGAATGGTCACGATCCATCTCCTGAAGAAATTGCCATTGAACTTGATATGCCTGTTGAGCGTGTTCGTGAAATCATGCGTATAGCTCAGGATCCTGTTTCTCTTGAAACTCCTATCGGTGAAGAAGAAGACAGCCATCTTGGTGACTTCATTCCTGACGATGACGCTCCTGCTCCTGCTGAAGCTGCTTCTCTCATTCTTCTCAAGGAACAGCTTGGTGAGGTTCTTTCAACACTTACAGAACGTGAGGAAAAGGTTCTCAGACTCCGTTTCGGTCTTGAGGACGGTAGAAGCAGAACTCTTGAAGAAGTTGGTAAGGAATTCAACGTTACCCGTGAACGTATCAGACAGATTGAAGCCAAGGCTCTCAGAAAGCTCAGACACCCAAGCAGAAGCAAGAAGGTTAAGGATTTCCTCGATTGATAAGAAAGGATTTATATGTATTTTACTTTGGAAGCAGATTACGCTGTAAGGATTGTTCATTGTCTTGCACAATCCGATACACGTCTTGATGCAAAAACAATTGCGGAGCGTTCTACAGTTACACTGAGATTTGCACTGAAAATTCTCCGCAAGCTTGTTGAAAGCGGTATTGTCAAATCATTTAAAGGCACTCAGGGCGGATATATTCTTGCAAAAGAGCCAAAAGATATTACACTTAAGGCTGTTATTGAAACTGTTGAGGGAAAATATCAGCTAAGCAGGTGTCTTGACCCTGAACACGGATGCAACCGAGGGATGTCGGGGAAATGCTGTTTTCAGAAAGTATTCGGCGAGATATCTGCTGAAGTTGACAGCAAGCTTGCTTCTTACACATTCGATATGTTTATATAATACATATGCCGTTTCAGCCAATACTGAAACGGCATTTCTTATTTTTTATAAACTACTTCATTCTTAAGTGCTTCGCCGTTGTAGAACTGTTTCAGATTAAACAATGTTACTTCGGCAATTTTTTGCAGTGCTTCTTCGGTAAGGAAAGCCTGATGTGAGGTCATAATAACATTAGGAAGCGAAACAAGTCTTGCAAGGACGTCGTCCTGCACGATTGTACTGGAATAATCTTCAAAGAAAAGTGCGGTTTCCTCCTCATAAACGTCAAGACCTGCTCCCCTTACCTTCCCGTCTTTAAGCGATTGAAGGAGTGCGTCGCTGTCAATAAGCTGTCCTCTTGAAGTATTGAGGATTACAACGCCATCCTTCATTTTTGCAAGGCTTCTTTCATTAATAATATATCGAGTATCCTTAGTCAACGGACAATGCAGAGAGAGAATATCGCTTTCTGCAAAAAGCTTATCAAGGGAAACATACTCTATATTACTGTTTTCCATTGGATATGGGTCATAGGCAATGACATTCATTCCAAAACCTTTACAGATATCAATGAAGATACGTCCGATTTGTCCTGTACCGATTATTCCAGCGGTTTTACCGTGCAAATCAAAACCTGTAAGACCGTTAAGGCTGAAGTTGAAGTCACGGGTTCTGATGAAAGCCTTGTGGATTTTTCTGTTAAGGGTAAGCAAAAGCGCCATTGTGTGCTCGGCTACTGCATATGGCGAATAAACAGGCACACGGACAACATCAATCTTATCCTTTGCGTACTTCAGATCTACATTATTATAGCCTGCACAACGCAGTGCGACAAGCTTTACACCAAGTGCACACAGTTCATCAATTGTTTCGCTGTTGATTGTATCATTTACAAAGGCAACAACTGCTTTACAGCCTCTTGCTGCAGCGGCACTGTCGGGAGTGAGCTTATAGTCGAGGTACTTGATATTATAGTCGGTATTAAGCTTGTCAAACCACAATTTGTCGTATGGCTTTGTATCAAAAAATGCTATTTTTTCCATCGTAATCCATCCTTTCTTTTTTGATATTGTATGCGTAAGATTACAAATTATTATACAGCCAATCAAGAAACTCATTCATATTTGTTAATTATTATGCCACTTCAGTTTTGATTCAGAAGCGGCATTTATTTATTCAAGTTCTATGCTGTATGTGAAAACATACTCGTTTTCAGGAGTCAGCTTTATTGCGTGTGGCATTTTTGTGATATCTTCTTCCTTATCGCAGTACACTGGAACGCTGCTCCAAGGTTCAAGACATACAAATTCAGCCTTTTGGGTAAGTGATTTATCTGCAAAATATGATGACCAGACTGCGATACAACCGCTCTTGTCGTAGTTAAGCTTAACCTTTCTGCCTGATTTGTTTGCAAGGGCAATCCAGCTTGAATTCGGTGCATCCTTCATGAAAACATCATTTGCAAAAAGCTCGTGGCTGAGCTGTACGCTATTTGCATTATCGAGAATTACAGTACTCTTGCCGTTGAATTCCTGTACAAGATTTTCATTTTTCTCGTACTCAACGTAATAATCGTCAAAGCTTTCGTTTTCGTTAAGCGGCACTCTGAATGCGGGGTGTCCGCCGATGAAGAAGTAAATATCCTTATCATCGGTATTTTTTACGGTGTATGTAACTGTAAGCACATTTCCTGCTACAGAATACTTTACAAAAAGATTGAAATCAAAGGGATATTTAGCTTTTGTAGCATCGGTTGCTCTCAGTACAAATTCTGCTTCTGTATCGGTTGACGAAGAAAGCCCGAATTCGCTGTCACGGGCAAATCCGTGGTTTGATAGGCTGTATTCTTTATCGTCGTAATAATACTTCTTTGAGTCGGTATTGCAGATAAATGGAAAAAGGACAGGAGCGTGACGCTTCCACACGGTTGGTTCAGCCTGCCAGAGATACTCGGTATTACCAAGCTTCAATGAGTGAAGCTCTGCACCAAAGCTGTCGATTACAGCAGTTATTTTTTCGGTTGAAATTGTTGTCTGCATAAATATATTCCTTTCTTAATCATGTAAAAGCTGATGGAGATTCTCCGTAATATGTATCAAAGCAGATATTCAGGTCAACATCTCCGTTAATTCCGTCAACTCTTCCGTCGCTTGCATACTGCCATATCTGAAAATCATATGGATACATAGGCTCGTTGTAGCCGTGTTTATATTCTGCATACCAGAAACCATAATCTTTAAGTTTACTCATATCAAGTTTAAACAGTGCAAATTTCAGGCTTCCGTAAACCATAGGTGTATAACCGCCGTCGGCAATTGTATCACAGAAAGCTGCGGCGCACTCGGTTACTGTATACGGGGCAATTTCATTTGTACGTGCGTTTTCAGCCTCGGTTATTTCCCAGTCATAGACTATTGGAAATGTTATATCATAACGCTGAATCTGCTCCATGACAAAATTTGCTTCCTCTATTGCTTCTTCGGGTGTTACTGCCTGAGAATAGAAATACACACCTACTTCAAGACCTGCGTCAAGTGCACCGTTGACATATGTATGGAAACGATCATCGAGATTTATCTCGCCTGTTTCATAGCCGCGGTAGCCCACACGCATGATTGCAAAATCAATTCCGTCTGCGGCAACTCTCTGCCAGTCGATTTCCCCTTGATGATAGGAAACATCAATACCTGTTTTGGAAATCTGAATATCGTTCTCAGAATAAGTATATCGTCCGTCACGGAATTTCAGTCCCTTATAATTATAGGGATGACGTGGCAAATCCGTAAAGGCTTTAATCCATATATCGCCGTAATAAGAGTCGTTAAGCAGAATTTTGTCATTCTCATCAAAAAAGTCGTAAACCCTGTTATTGATAATCGGAATAAACTCAGGTTCAGGCTCAGCTTCAGACTGCTTCGGAGCTTTTGCCGCAAGGACTGCAACAGCTACTGAAAGTATTACAATTACTGAAATTGCTGTTACTGCAAGACCTATTGCGATATTCAGTGGCAATTTAATCATTTTCCTTGTTTTAAGGAGTTTTTCCTCATAAATTCTTTCTTCGTTAAGCTCGCTCATTTTTCATCTCCGTTATTCATGTCAAATAATTTATACTTTACGAAAATTATAGCATATTTTATTATATTATGCAAGAATAAATCCAAGCGGATTTTTCTGCAGCAAATGCAAATACTAAAAAAAACATGTTACGGTGAATTCTGATGAAAAAAAATGTATTTCTGATTTGTATTATATATGGAATACTTTCAGGCTATATTGCGTCGCTTATTTATATTGAGCCGATGGCACATATTTCCCCCTCTGCAAAGCGGATTGATATTTCTTACCTTACTGAAAAAAGTGTTGATGAATTTACAACTGAAGATTATGCTGTTATTTTTCAACAGACAGGTCTTGGCAAATCAGCTGTTGATAGTCTTTCCTCCCCTTTACTGCTTACGGAATATCAGGAAAGCTATTTTGCTGAAATTGAATACGAATGTATTATGAACTCCCCTGTTTCATTTGAGGAACGGATTGAGGACAGTCCTGTCATGCTTGCTCCGCTTGAGGACGGTGATGTGCTTATTACAAATTCATCACATGTTTTCAGCTGGAGAAATGGTCATGCGGCAATTGTTGTTGATGCGGAAAACGGAATAACACTTGAGGCAGTTGTTATAGGCAAAAATTCAAAGACTCAGGACACTGACAAATGGCGGCATTATCCTAATTTTGTTATTTTACGGCTTAAAGATGCAAAAAAAACAGAACGTGCCGCAATAGCACGTTCTGCATATGATTACCTTTGTAATATTCCATACATGGTCACGATTGGAATTTTCCCTGCTAAATACAGTGAGCTTGAAATTGCAAGCGGCACTCAATGTGCACATCTTGTCTGGCTTGCTTATGCGGCTCACGGATATGATATTGACTCCGACAAAGGGTTTATTGTTACTCCGAATGATATTCTGAGCAGTGATTTATTCGAGGTTGTGCAGGTTTACGGCAAAGGTCAGATGATATCTCCGCCGTTTATACGCAGGTGAAATTTAATTCCGAGGAATTCAGCTGAACGCTTACAGAGAAGCATACGGTTAAGGAATATTTCAAAATATTCCATAACGGGTGAAATGTTGCTGTCGATTTGCAATTCAAGGATTATTGCGGATTTGTCATCACTGAAATAGAGGTCGGATTTTTCTACGGCGTAATTTACACGGTCATGGATATCGAAATTAATCATTTCTGCACGGACACGGCTTCTGCGCACGTCAGTTTTATCAGCGATTATAAGTGCGGCGGAAATCGCATTTATCGGCTGTGCTGTTGCTTCATCGTGGTTGCCGATTGCAGACACGATTGCACAGATTTCATCTGCGGGCATATCAAAATTGTCAAGCAGACGAAATGCCATTACTGCACCGCTCTGAGCATGCTCGGAACGGTTTACGACGTTGCCTATATCATGCAGATAAGCAGCGATTTTGCCAAGCTCGATAGTTCTTTCGCTGTAATTGAGAGTTGACAGAATCAATTCAACGGAGGCTGCCGTTTTTTCGACGTGTGCAAAGGAATGCTCTGTATAGCCCTGCGCTTCCACGGCTGCGTCGGCATTCTTTATGTAAGTACGGATATCGGGATTCTGCTGTATATATTTATAGGTTATAATACTGCTCATAGGATTACTCCTCTCATAATAGACGGTAAATTTTCTTCTATATTATACCACAATTAATTCTGCACGTCAAATGTGAGGATTTGCTGAAAAGAAGCAGAAAGGTTTTGACAAATGACGAAATTTGTGATATAATGTATATTAGTTATGTATACTCAATTGAAACGTAGAAAGGTGGCTTTGCCTTGTTAAAAATCCTTTCTGAAAATCTGAAGCTTATTATGATTGGTCTTGTTTCAATTCTGATGATTCTTGCTGCTGCTATTGTTCTCAGCCTTTATTTCGGAGGCGAGGTTTCCCGTGAGCTTATTATTACTGAAATTCACGGCAGTGCTTCAATTGCCAGGGAAAACAAGATTGTTACTGCCAGCAAGAATTCCCGTCTTGCAAGCGGTGATATTATTACCACAGATGATGACTCATCACTCAGAATAAGCATTGATGATGACAAATATATTCTTGTTGAACCTAATTCAACTATGTACATATATTTTACGGAAATTGCTTCAAAGGGTGATATTTCTGTAAATCTCAGCAGGGGTGCTGTTATCTGCGAGGTAAACAACAAACTTAAAAAGAACGCAAGTTTCCAACTTAAAACCCCAAACAGTTCCATCAACATTACGGGTACTGTTTTTCGTACTGAATTTGATTATGTTACGGAATATATGGGATACGAAAATGTTATGATTACTCAGGTTCAGAATTTTGAGGGGTCTGCTAATCTTCAGCTTTATGATATAAATCAACAGCCGCAGGATTTGCCGATGGTTCTTACGGAACGCACTTCTGCTCAACTTCTTACTGCGGAAAATTTATGTCAGTATGGTTATCTGAATTACAGCTTTGACTTGCATTCTATGGACAGTCTTGTACTTGGTGAGCTTATCCGTGCGCAAAAGAACAAGGTACTGGCTTTCAGTGCAGAAGAAGTCGCTTCCGCATACAAATATGCTTCGCTTGAAGAAAAGCGCCAGGAAACAATGACAACTACAGAAGCTGTTCCCGAAACAACAGACATGGAAACCTCTGTGGTTACGACATCTGCACCTGTTGAATCTGTTACAATAACAACCACTCCACCAGTTTCTTCCGAAACAGAACAGCATAATACTTCACCTGATACCCTCAGGACTACTCAGAAAAAGCATGAATATACTACTTATTCAGGTATCAAGTGGTGGGAAATGACAGGTAACACAAACACTGGTACAGATGATTATGAGGATTGGTTTACTGATGAAAATGAGGAAGAACCTCAGGAAACTGTTACAGCAGGTGTAACTGCTGATTAAATTGAAAGGAGCATACTGATTTATTCAGTTTGTCGATTATGAAAGAATTATTCAGAAATTATAAAATTCCGATTATTCTCGGAGGCTGTGCAATTATTGCGGTCGTTCTGACTGTTATTTTGCTTACAGGTGGATTTTCTGCTGCTTACGGATTGCATATTTCATCTGCATACGGAACTGTCAACATTACAAATACTGACAATGTAGCTGCTTCTGCAACAGGATACCAGCTTGCTGAGGGCGACATTGTTACTGTAGGTTCAAATTCTTCATGTACGCTTGTTTACAAGGGCGGAAAAAATTCCGAAAACAACTATATTGTTCTTGGTCCTGACACGCAGATTGTTGTTATGAACAAATTCGACGGTAAAAAGGACGGAGAGCTTTTCCTCAGAAACGGTACGGCTATTGCCAATTTTGCAGATGAGGACCATTCTTCTGTTATAATCCGTACTGCTGATGCTTCAATTACTACGGCAAATAGTGTTGCAAAAGCTGCATACTACACAAATGAGTTCATGTCGTACACTGATTTACATACCTTTATGGGTTCAAGCCAGATTCAGCTTTATGATTCTCTTGGAAATGCTGTAAACAACGCTGAAATGCAGATTGAAAAGAAGTGGGGACGTGTTGTATCTGAAAGCGGACCATCCTTTGAAGCGCTCAACCTTGAAATTGACCTTAATGAGCTTACTGCTTTTGATCTTAAAACACTTATTACAATTGCAAATATTGTAGGCGATCGTTTCCCGTACACCCCTGCTGAGCTTAAAGCTGTATATGATACAAAGGCTGATGACAGCAATGGTATTTCTGTTGAGGAGCAACCTTCAGAAACAGTTACAGAGCCTGTTTCTGAGCCTGTGGACACTTCTGATACAATCCAGACTGCTGAACCGATTGTTACAACAAATCCGCCTCCGACGGAAACTACACTCCCCGGTCAGACAACTACAAGGCCCAAAACATCGGCAGCATCTACATCTACTGCGGCTGTCACTACATCAAAAAGCAATGTTTATCATTTTGTTACTATTGTTATTGACGGCGAGGAAACAATTCAGGAGGTTCCTCACGGAGGAAATGCTGAAAAACCTGCTGACCCACAGATTGACGGCCTTACCTTTATGGGCTGGGACAATTCCTTCGAAAACATCACTGAAGACAGAATAATCACTGCAATGTTTGACGAAGCGCTGGTTACTGAAAACAATTCAGGCAATACCGGTGAAAATATTGAATTCACTCCGCCTGTTGTTCACAATGTAACTGTTATTATCGGCGAAAAGTCAACTGTTATTCAGGTTAATCACGGTGAATCCGCTAATCTTCCGACCAATATAAATCTTGACGGCTACACATTCAAGGGCTGGGACAAGGATTACTCAAATATTACAGAAGATATTACTATTACAGCTATTCTTGAAAGAAATAAATTCAAGGTTACATTTATAATTGAAAATAACAGCTTTGTTGTTGATGTAGATTATGGCGGAACCGCTTACCCACCATATATTCCTAAGGCAGACAGTCAGGGCAATCCGTTTACAGGATGGGATAAGTCTGTTGGAAATATCACGGCTGATACTACAATTACAGCTGTTTTCGGCAACGACAATTATCACACTGTTACTTTTGTAATTGATGGTCAGTTCTACAATGTCAAAGTTGCACACGGTGAAAAGGCTGTCCCTCCGTTCCAGCCTGATAAAAACTCAAGCGGTCACACTTTCCTTTTCTGGGACACAAGCCTTGAAAACATCACTAGCGACGTAACTATTACAGCATACTTCGGATAAAAAATAAAGACCTGAACTTTTTAAGTTCAGGTCTTTATTTTTTATTTGAGAAGTTTTTGTATTTCCTCAAACGGTGCAACACTTCGTTTGAGTATTCCGTTCATATAGGCGATTGCTGTTCCATAATTGGTTATAGGTACATTCTGTTCAGCGGCGCAAAGGTAACGATACTTCACTTCCCTTTCGTTAAGCATACAGCCTCCGCAATGGATAACAAGCTTATAATCGCTCAAATCATCAGGGAATTCTGTTCCTGAGGTAAACTCAAATTCAAAGTTTTTTCCTGTGTACTTTTTCAGCAGATTAGGAAGCTTTACTGTACCGATATCACCACATTGTCTATGGTGGGTACAGCCCTCAGAGATAAGAATTTTATCTCCGTCATTAAGCTGTTCAATTGCTGCAGCGCCCTTTACAGCGGTTTCAAGGCTTCCTTTATAACGTGCAAAGAGAATTGAAAAAGAAGTAAGCTGGATATCCGCAGGAACAAGCGCAGAAACTTTGCCGAATGCCTGGCTGTCAGTTATAACAAGCTTTGGCTTTGTACCAAGCTTTACAAGTGTTTCTTTAAGCTCGGTATCCTTGACAACGACGGATACTGCACCTGCATCAAGTATATCACGGATTGTCTGCTGCTGTGGGAGGATAAGTCTGCCCTTTGGTGCAGCTGCATCGATTGGCACAACAAGTACGACTATATCAAGTGGTTCAATTAAGTCAGCAACGATTTTTTTATCATTATCCTCGTTGTTTGCGAGGGTTACGATTGCTTGTTTAAGCTCATCAATACCGATTTTATTAAGGGCACTTCCGTAGAGGTGTCCCTCTTTTTTTTCAGCAGAAAAGGTATCCGACTTGTTATGGAAAATCACATAAGGAATATTTTTCGCCTTGATTTTTTCAATCAGAATCAAATCCTCAGCACTTTCTTCTGGCCCACCGATTACAAGAACGGCAACATCAGTTTTGTTCAGCATCTGATAGCTTTTCCTGATACGGAGTGCGCCAAGCTCTCCTTCGTCGTCGATACCGGGGGTATCAATCATTACTACGGGTCCGAGTGGAAGAAGCTCCATTGCTTTCAGCACGGGGTCGGTTGTTGTACCCTTGACGTCAGATACAATTGCTAAATTCTGATTGGTAAGGGCATTCATAACGCTGGATTTACCAGCATTGCGCTTACCGAAAATTCCGATGTGGACACGGTTGGCGGATGGTGTATTGTTAAGGCTCATAACAGCACCGTTCCTTTCTTAAAATCTGAAATCACGCTTGCCCTTTGTAATTTCTTCAAGGTTCTTGATTACGATTTCTCTTACCTTTTCATTAGGAATGTTGTTGATTTCCTTCATGATAAGCTCGTCGCCGACTTCCTTTGTGCGCTGTTCAGCGTAGTCGGTGAGGTATTCCTTGAGGGTCATAAGTGCGTTAGGGTGACAGCAGTTCTGAATCTGACCTGTCTTGCAGAGGCTCATAAATCTATCACCTGTTCTGCCTTCACGATAACAAGCTGTACAGAATGATGGAATAAAGCCCATTTCCATAAGCCAACAGACAACCTCGACAAGTGTTCTCTGGTCGGAAACGTCAAACTGTTCGCTGTCCTGCGGACGTTCTTCCTCTGCATATCCGCCTACGGAAGTTCTTGAACCACCGCTAATCTGAGATACGCCGAGACGGAGTACCTTTTCTCTTACGGACTGGCTTTCTCTTGTGGAGATAATCATACCTGTGTATGGTACGGCAATTCTGATAAGTGCACAGATTTTTGCAAAGATTTCATCGGAGATACCGTTATCAAACTGGTCAGGGTCAATGTCGTCTGCTCTCTTTAGACGTGGTACGCTGATTGTGTGAGGGCCAACGCCGTGGACAGCTTCAAGGTGTTCAGCGTGCATAAGAAGTCCTGCAAATTCATAGCGGTAGAGTTCAAGTCCGAACAATACACCAAGACCAACGTCGTCGATACCGCCCTCCATTGCTCTGTCCATTGCTTCGGTATGGTAAGCATAATCATGCTTTGGTCCTGTTGGGTGGAGCTGGAGGTAGCTTTCCTTGTGGTAGGTTTCCTGGAAAAGAATATATGTACCGATACCTGCGTCCTTGAGCTTACGGTAATTTTCAACTGTTGTCGCGGCGATATTTACGTTTACACGTCTGATTTCACCGTTCTTATGTTTGATGGAATAGATTGTATCGATACATTCGAGAATGTATTCGATTGGATTATTTACAGGATCCTCACCTGCTTCGAGGGCAAGACGCTTGTGTCCCATATCCTGCAATGCGATAACTTCCTTGCGAACTTCCTCCTGAGTAAGCTTCTTACGGGCAATGTGCTTGTTCTTCATATGATAAGGACAGTAAACACAGCCATTAACGCAGTAGTTGGAAAGATAGAGAGGTGCGAACATTACGATACGGTTGCCATAGAATTTTTGCTTGATTTCCTCAGCAAGTGCGTACATTTCTTCAATTTTTTCGGGAATTTCACAAGCGAGAAGTACGGAAGCTTCACGGTGGGAAAGACCTGCACAGGTTACATAGCTGCCATTTTTCTTTGGACGTGCCTTTTCAAGGATGCTGTCGATAAGCTCGATATTATCCTTATTTGCGTCGGCATAGGCAAGGGTTTCACGGATTTCTTCGTCGCTGATAAATTCTTCAGCCTTTAATGATTTTGGATTATACATAATTCTATTTCCTTTCTTGAACGGTGTTACCCGTAATTATTCGCTTTTCCAGTCGCCTCTTGCGGTTACGATTTGGTAGCCTATGGCTTCCATTCGCTTTTTCAGATTTGAAACACTTTCCGCCGCTTCGTCACCTGTGCTGATTTTGTTATCGTACAGAAGATATTTTTCACGAACATCAAGCGGGGAAAGGTTTGGCATTACGACGTTACAGCCTGCGAGGATACCCTTTTCCCTTCCACTTGGATGGATTGTGCCAAGTGCGGTTGTTGATGGGAGCAGGACATTTGGCAGGATTAATCTGACAAGTCCAAGCATAAGCAAGGTGGTTTCAAGCGTACCCGCTTTTTCGTTTGCAAATGGGGTATCGTGATGAGGGATAAATGGTCCGATACCGACCATATGTGGCTTGAAATCGTGTATAAAAATCAGGTCGTCAGCAAGATTTTCCGTTGTCTGATAAGGTGAGCCTACCATAAATCCACAGCCTGTCTGGAAGCCGATTTCCTTTAGGGCAGCAAGACATTTCTTGCGATTTTCAAAGGTGAGATTTTCGGGGTGAAGCTTGCTGTAGTGACAGGTGTCGGCGGTTTCATGACGCAGGAGAAAACGGTTTGCGCCTGCGTTGTAGAATTTCTGATAGCTTTCACGGGGACGTTCACCGATTGAGAGGGTCAACGCACAATCGGGATATTTTGCTTTGATTGCGGAAATGATATCGACCATTTTTTCGTCGGTATAGAAGCCGTCCTCGCCGCCCTGCATTACAAAGGTTCGAAAGCCTAAAGCGTACCCCTGCTCACAGCAGGACAAAATCTGTTCTTTTGTAAGTCGGTAACGCTCGGTCTGCCTGGCACTTCGGCGTATTCCGCAGTAGTAGCAATCGTTCTTGCAGTAGTTGGTGAACTCAACAAGTCCACGGATGTACACGTCTTTACCGTAGTACTGTTCACGGATTTTACGTGCTTTTTCAAAAAGGTACTCGTCAGTTTCGGGGGTGTGGTTTTCGATTATTTCGACGAATTCGCTTTTTGTTAAGACATGCTGTTGTTCAAGCTTATCAATAAGTGAAATTATTCTATTCATTAGTTTTCTCCATTAGTTTAGAGTAAATGGTTTTGGTGGAAATTCCGTCAAGCATACCGAGCTTACCTGACAATGCGCTTATTACGTTGGCGGGTGCGTCGATTGCAACGCTGATGATTGAAACATCTCTTTCACGGTATGGGATACCCATTCTGCCGATTATGTAGTTGCTGTACTGGTGGAGAATATTGTTCAGCTGTTCAACTGACTCGCTGTTCTCCACAACAATTCCGATGAGTGCTACTCTTGTATCCATAATTGCTCCTTAATAAAAATACGCCTGCCGACAGTTCTGCCGACAGGCGCAATAATAGCGTGATATTCTATCGTTGCCTTTCCCCTCAGAAAAATCTTCGGGCGTCAGAACAGGGATTATGTTATAGGTTGTTCACGGTCAGGCGCACCTTTCCGATTACATTTATATTATAACATAGTTTTTCTGACTTTGCAACAGGGAAAATATTTTATTAGCATTTCTTTTTATTCGTATTCGCAAACTTTTGATTTTTTATAAGTATAAGTGCAATAATACATACAACACTATAGCCAATTATTGCAAACAATGAGGATTCAATACCAAAATCACCGCCCGAAATAATAGTTGAATCGGTATTGATTACATATGTAAACAACGAATTTTCAGATTGAGTTAAACCAACGTGACACAAGCCTATTGTTGACATATTCCAAAATGCATGTGCAACTGAATTATTCCAAAAATCGCCACTTTGATATTCTATCAGTGAAAACATAATTCCTACCAAAGTCCCTGCAACAATAAGCTGGATTGTACTTATAAAGTCTAACGAATTTCCGATAATATGAGCTGCACCAAATAAAATTGATGGAACCAAAATCGCTGTAATCAAATTAAATTCTTTTTCCAGTGTACCCATAATGACACCTCGAAAAATCATTTCTTCAACAATCCCTGCGGCAATACTATAATAAAATATACCCCACACAGCTATAGAAATTTTACTTATAATGTCTACATTAAGTGCTGTCCAATTACCACTGACAAATTGGAATAAAACAATTACGAATATAGGCAATAGCAATGATATCACAATCCAATACCATTTGATATTAAGTTTTTTTACTCTGAATTCTGCCAAAGAATATTTGAATAACTTTTCGACAATTAGTTTAACTCCCATAAAAGCTAAAATAGGATACAATAACGCATCGACAATAGCTTCTACATAAGCAGGACTTCCGAACACTGTAAATAATGAGCCTATAGCCATTGCTATGCCTTGAGCAAGTGCCAGTATCAAAATTGATATCAGACACAAACTGACTGCCTTGATTTTCTGTTTCATAAAATTTCTCCTTTATAAAATTTACACCCTCCATCTATGTCCGCAACACTGGCATACAGCTTCGCTATGGGTTCTGGTTTTGGTTTTTGTCCGTGTGTTGGTTATGGCTGGGATAATCAGCACAAGTCCGCAAGTGCAGACGGCGAGAAGTATCCACAGTGCCCAGCCGAGGCAGCCTCTGTGCTTGGTTTTGGTTTGTGTTTCGGTAACTGCTTGTATTGTAACATCATATGAACCGCATCTTGAACATTTCATAGCAATACCCCTTTCTTGTTTAATATTATACAATATATAATATTGTTTGTCAATAGCTATTTGCAAAAAAATATCGGGAAAGCGAAAAACTTTCCCGATAACAATTATTTGAAATACATATAAAGCTGACATTTCAGCATACCGTTGTAAAGCTTACGGCGCTTGTCTGCCTTTTTGCCGAAGATTTTCTCGAACTCCTCGTGAGGTGAAATCACAAAACAAGGGTGTTCCCTGTCAGCTTTGAAGCGTTGTCCTATTACTGCGTAGAGCTTTTCTGCTTCTTTCAGTTCAAGGAGTCTTTCGCCGTAAGGCGGGTTGCTGATTGTGATGATGTTGTCCTCGTTCACATAGTCACGGACATCTGCCTGCTTAATCTGCACACGCTTCTGTATGCCTGCTTTACGGCAGTTTTCCTGTGTGAGTGCGACGCACTCGGGGTCAATATCGTAACCATATGCAAAGAAGTCGGTATCCTTTCGGATTGAGTCAAGTGCATTCTGTCGCTCGTCAGACCATATTCCCGAGGGAATAACGTCCCAGTTTTCAGCGGCAAATTTACGCTTCAGACCAGGTGCAATATTAAGTGCCTTGTATGCGGCTTCGATAAGGATTGTTCCGCTTCCGCAGAACGGGTCGCTGACGATGCCGTCACCTCTTACATGGGCGAGGTCAACTATACCTGCGGCAAGGGTTTCCTTAATTGGTGCGGCGTTGGAATTTCTTCTGTAACCACGCTTATGGAGTCCTGCTCCTGAACTGTCGAGGTAAATTGTAACATGATTTTTGAGGATACTGAACTGAATTTGGAACAGCGCATCCGTTTCCTCAAACCAACTTATTCCGTATGCACCTTTAAGACGCTCGACTGCTGCTTTTTTTATTATTGACTGACAATCGGGAACGCTATGGAGCTCGGAATTGAGAGAATGGCCCTTTACGGGAAAACGGTCAGTTGCTCCGATAAAATCCTCAAAGGGAATATTTTTTGTTCCCTGAAATAAGTCTTCAAAGCTGTATGCATCAAATTCCGCAAGCTGAACAAGTACTCTTTCTGCTGTTGCAAGCCATAAGTTTGCTCTGGCAAGTACAGAGAAATCTCCTGAAAAAGTAACCTTTCCATCGGAAACTGTTATATCCTGTCCACCGATTTTTGTTACCTCAAACTTCAACACGCTTTCCAGCCCGAAATGACACGGGCAAGCCATTCTAATCAAATTCATATCCCATAATCCTTAATCTTCGTTAGTCTTTTTCTTTTTTGCGTCTTCCTCATCCTTATCAGACTTGTGAACACCTGAACACATTTCAGGAATATTGCTCTGCTTGTAGTAGCCAACCGAACCTGTCGGGCACTTTGCACTTGCAAGCTTACCTGTCTTTGTACAGTAATAATATTCAAGAACTTCAGGGCATTCAGGGAATTCCTTCCCCTCTTCGGCTTCTGCAATTTCACCGAACACATTTTTCCATACCTGTGCTGAACTGTAATATGTTCCTGTCGGAATCTGCTTCGGGGTTTCATAGCCGTACCAAACACCGCTGACATAGTCAGGTGTACAGCCTACAAAGGAAAGGTCATGCCAATCCTGGGATGTACCTGTTTTACCGACAAGAGGTGTATTCTGGAGTCTTGCGGCTCTACCTGTACCGTTAGGGCCCTCGATAACGGTCTGCATAAGCTTATTCATAATATACGCTGTATCTTCACTGATTGACTGAATAGGAGTATACTTATGCTGAATAACAATCTGGCCACTTGCGTCAACAACCTTGGTATAAGAGGTTGGTTTGTAGTACTTACCTCCGTTGCCGAACACCTGATATGATGCAACCAGCTCTTTAAGAGTAAGTCCGTTTGTAAGAGCACCAACTGAAAGCGGAGCAATATTTGCGTCATCAGCTACAAGAGTTGTAATCTGGAAACGGTTCTGTAAAAACTCAAATACTTCCTGCGGTGTTTCCTGCTCAATAAGCTGTGCAGGAATTGTATTGAGAGAACGCTGGAGAGCCTGGAAAGTAAAGTATCCGCCGTAATCCCATGATTTAGAATTATAGTTGTAAGGCCACTTTCTTGGATTGCCCTCTTCGTCGAGAATTTCATCTTCAAGAGGCTTGTTTACAAACACGGTTGACCAATGGAAAAAGTCATGCTCCAGGCCATATGAGTAGGAAGTAATTGGTTTGATACAAGAACCTGGAGAACGTTCGGAATGTGTGGCATTATTCCATGACATGGATTCCGCCTTTTCTCCTACACGTCCGACTACTGCTTTGATGTTGCCTGTGTAGTCCATAACTATGAATGCAGACTGAGGCGGGTCATTAAGAACTGTTTCGGAGAAGTTTGTATAGTCCTTATATTTTGCCTCAATTGCTTCCTGCATTTCAATATCAATTGTTGTATAAACCTCATAACCGCCGTTATAAAGTTTATCGCTTGCTTCCTGATATTCAATACCGTACATTTCCTGGAATTCATGTATTACGTCATTAATTACCATATCAACAAACCAGTTCTGGATACCGTTGTTTTCTTCTTCGTCCTCAGTTTTTGCGTTAGGATCTCTGAACACTACCTTTTCAGCAATAGCTTCTTCATACTGGCGCTGTGATATACAGGCATTCTTGTACATAAGCCAGAGAACAGTTTTCTGACGTTCCAGATTTCCCTCCTCGTCGGCAAACGGGTTAAGGGTTTCAGGCGATTTCGGAATTGCCGCAAGACAAGCACCCTCAGCAATTGTCAGTTCAGAAACATCCTTACCGAAATACTTCATGGAAGCTGCCTGAATACCTGCTGCACTTCCGCCGAAACCGATATAATTGAGATATGCCTCAAGGACATCTGTTTTTGTACAATATTTTTCAAGCTGTGCGGAACGGAATATTTCACGCATTTTTCTGTCCCAGTCAGGATTGTCGTCACCTGTTACGTTACGGACAAGCTGCTGTGTAATGGTTGAACCACCCTGACGTGAGCCGAGAAAGCTGAGGAATTCGTTAAGGAAAGCAGTAAATGTACGCTTCCAGTCAACACCTGCGTGCTCATAAAAACGCTCGTCTTCGGTATAAACAAAGGCATCCTGGACGTGCTGAGGAATTCTGTCTATTGAAACAGGAATTCTGTCAGCATTACGGCTGATACTTGCAAGTTCAATTGTTGCACCGTTTTCATCATAGCCGTAGATAAATGTTGTATAGTCAAGGTCAAGGTCGGAAAGAGATATATCCACCTGTTCCTGATCAACAAACTGGAGAACGTATACTGTAAGTGCTGCAGCAATGATTGAGCCTGTAATAATAACTATCAGCACGAGTGAAAGAATGGTTGTACCGATTACTGCAAGAGTACGTTTAATCGGATTAACCTTTCTTTTTTTACGTTTTTTCTTTTTTGGCGGCTCTGCAAAGCGTTCGCCCTGTATATTTTCGTTTTTTGCCATGCTTATGACCACGCTTTAAATCAGCGTGTCCTCCTCTCTGAAGGTTTCATGTTTGACTTATCGATATATGGATTATACCACATATTTTTTCTGTTGTTAACGGAAATTCCCGAATTGTAATATTTTGAAGCGAATTGTAATTATTTTATCACAAAACTATCATCTGATAATATATGATTCACAGTCAAGTGACAGAATTGCGGTAATTGT
Source organism: Oscillospiraceae bacterium (assembly GCA_045606725.1). Lineage (GTDB taxonomy): Bacteria > Bacillota > Clostridia > Oscillospirales > Ruminococcaceae > RGIG8773. The sequence goes on from JAZUSM010000116.1 coordinate 80,530, forward strand.
TTCGTTGAAATCAGCCTGTGTGAAATCGGATTGTCTGAGCACAGGAACTATTGTTACATCATTTCCTGCAAGTCTTTGAAGCTCAGAAAAAACAACATATGCCTTATTATTGGCAGGAAGCTCTGCAAGGGCAACTTCCTCATTATTTATCAAAGCAATTGCAGGAAGCTCAGATGGGACATATTCAACCGAAAGCATTGTCAGATTAAGCTCATCAGGCTTGAACACCTCTTCTGTTCCTGAAAGGATATCTGCGGCGGAAACGTTGAGAATTGCAGTTGTATCAGCAGATGCTGCAACGCTTTCTGCAGTATTGACAATATTGATAAGAGCCTTATATCTTGTTTCAGACTGCACTGACTCACCTATATACGAAAGGTCGGAATTACGGAATGCCGGGAAAACCAATCCGTCAAACACGATATAATCAAAGTCTGTTCCTGCAACTTCAGAAACAATAAATTTCACGTAGTCCTGCGTATCGGTTTCAAATGGTGAGAGCCATGGTTTACCTCCCTTGGACGGAGCATTGTCAAGCCATGTTGAATTATCACTTGCGATACGGTAAGAACCGTCGCGATTTTCACCGTATCGGTTATTATCTTCAAGAAGATTAACATAGGCAACTGCTTCAAAGCCTGCATTTTTTATTATTGCAGCAATCTGCCCTGCATACAAATTACCAGCTACTGCTTCCTCTGCACTTTTTGCCATTGTGGAAGCTGTGTTGTAATATATTTTTCCTCCGCGTGCTTTAAGCTGGACGGCAACTGCTGTATATCCGCTGTCCTTGACATAATTAAGGGCTTCATTAAGAGCACTTTGTGATTCAAGGGCTGTTACAGGAAGCTGATATGCGGAAAATTTACCCTGATTTACCTTTTCTTCTTCAGCAGGCTCTGTAGCTTCCTCGGATTCATTAATTTCAGCGGTGGTTTCTTCTGCTGTTTCTGTAACAACAGGAGGCGTCCACGCTTCCTCCTCAGCAACATTTTCACCTGTTTTGCTGGTGATATAATTATGGATTGGCTTTGCTATACTATAACCCAGGAAAACAAGCGCTGCAAGCAGGATTAATACCAGAAAGAACTTAAGAATTTTACGGTTTCTTTTTTTACGGTAATTTGTTGATGTTCTGTAAATTTTTCTGCCGCCTTTAGCCATATTAACCTTCCTTTCAATAATTTAAAGTATGTCCCGATAAACCCCAGAATGCCATACTGAGTATACCAATGTAGATAAGCATAAGCGGGTACCCTCTGAATGTATATGGAGCTTTTTCGGAATAAATTCTGTCATATACGATTGCGGTAATGTAAACTGCAAATACAAATCCAAATCCTATTCCAAGTCCGTGTATAAAATAATCGGAAAGGGTTTCACAATATTTTGAAGTAAGGAACATTGAACCTAAAACAGCACAGTTGAATGCAGAAATATGGATATATTTCTTTATGCGTGAAAAAAGCTTAGGTGTAAACTTCCACATACAAAGAAGAGTTATCACATAAACAAGACCGAGAACTACAACATATAGAAGCGGCATATAGACATAGCTATTGCTTTCATTGATAAAATGCTTATCAACGAAATATGTCATTACACTGATAAGGGCGGTAATATATGTTACACTAAGACCAAACCCAAAAAGATTTTTTCTGCTTCTTGCAATAATAACAAGGGTACTTGTTCCAAGTGCTCTTGAAAATATTGTATTTTCAACAAAGACTGCAACAAAAGCAGTCATTATTATATTTCCCATCAATTCCATAAAAACACCTTTATTTTTGTTTTACTCGTTTTATAAACAGCAGCACGCTTCGGAACACTGCTGCCATAAGTCCGAGAAGTATAAATCCTCCGAACGGATTCTGAAAGGCTGACAGCTGCACCGGCATACCGATGATTGTTCCTCCGATTGTACCAAATGCGAGTATTTCTCTTATTGCTGCAAACAGTAGAACTGCTGCATCGTAACCGATTATACAGAATATTATATCGAGGAACATTTTACCTTTTGTTTCAAGAAAGAAAATTGACTCAGAACGAGAAATGATAAAGCTGCTTGTTATAAAAAGCGGAAAGAATATTCCCAGCGCTTTTACTCCCTCAGGCATAAGATATTTCAGCAAGATTACTGAGGGAACATACACCAGTGCACCTATAAGCGTATAGAGGATAATTCTGATTGTATAAACTATATTCTTAGGTACAAATGATGAAATAAGTAAAGTAAAGAAAGTTATCAGCGAAAATGCTGCAATAAGGGTCAATGCGTCAAAAAAATTATTTGCCATAACAACAACAGGCGCAATAACCATTCCGCTTACAAGTATAGGATTTTTGTACAAAAGGGCATTCTTTATAATGTCCTTGCAGCTATTATCATTTGACACGGTTATTTCTCCTGTTCGTTATTTTCAAGTATTTCGAGGGTTTCGTTTATATGGGTCAGTGGCTTATTTGTTTTCAGTATCAAGCCTTTTCTTTTATTAATCATATCTGCAAAAGAAAGGGCACGTCTGTCAAGTTCAATGCCGATAGGCGAAGCAATTATTACAGAATAAATTGCTGCATTCTCAGTTTTGGAATAGCTGTGAAAAATAATTACACAGGCAGCAAACAAAACTCCGTACAGGAAGCGCGAGCTTCTTGTTTTAGGAATAATACTATAGTCGCAGGAAAGAAAAATCATTCCGAAAAGCAACATGCCGCTTGAGAAGAAATACAGCACGGACATAATATCCCTATCATATCTGAAAAAGGCATACAGTCCCAAAAGAACAAGTTCTGTAAAAAAGGTTATTGCAGACACGGAACGTCTGAACATAAGGAACACGGCTGCCACACACATAATAATGACAAAGCCTGTCCCAATTGGTCCGCTGAATTTTCCAATAAGAGCGTCAACAAGTGACAGCTCCGCAGTTTCGGTCACAAGAAACGTACTTGTGAATGATGATGAAAGTACATCTGGAGAAACTATTGATGACATGGGTATTTCAGAGAATGGTTTCGGATATGTAAGCATATTCTGCGGAAAACACAACGATGTAAACAGAAAACCTGCTGCAGCGGCATTGAATATTTCACAGCCGTGTCCTCCGAAAGCATGCTTTGCGACTACCATGGCAAACACTGCTGCGATTACTACGGCATAATACGGAACAGAGGCTGACATCATCATACTTAATGTAAGGCCTGTTATCAATGCTGATATATCCTGCTTCATTTCAAGTCCTCTGAGCTTACAGCAGATAAAATCAGTAACAATGCATATTACTGTTGTTACGGCAACAACTACAGCTGCTCTCGGACCGTAATAATAAACCGACATTGCGGCTATTACCAACAGTACTATGAGCATATCAGTCATTATACTGAATCTTGTTTTTACTTCTTTTGAATTCATTAAATTCACCTTTATTTTACAAGCTTTTCTACAGCTTCTCTCATATTTTCAGCCCCGAAAAGGTATGAGCCAGCAACGAGAATTTCTGCTCCTGCCTTTTTCACAAGCTCAGCTGTTTCGGCATTAATTCCGCCGTCAACCTGAATAGGCACGTTGAGTCCCCTGCTATCGATGATTTTCTTTGCTTCGGCAATTTTACCGAGTGTTTCGCTGATAAAACCCTGTCCGCCGAAACCAGGTTCAACGGTCATCACAAGAAGCATATCAATCATATCGAGATACTGTTCAACATCTGAAACAGGAGTATTCGGTTTTATTGCAAGACCTGCTTTTTTTCCGCAGGAATGAATTGCGTCAATTGTTTCCTTTATATCGGATTTTGCTTCGGAATGAAAGGTAATTATATCTGCTCCGTTATCGGAAAAGTCCTTGACATATTTAATCGGGTCGATAATCATAAGATGCACATCAAGAGTTCCCTTTACAATTTTCGAAACAGCTTTGAGGATAGGAATTCCGTAGCTGATATTCGGAACGAAAACACCGTCCATTACATCAAAATGTATATACTCGCATCCTGCTTGCTCTGCTCTTATGATATCCTTGCCGAGATTACAGAAATCTGCGCTTAAAATTGAAGCTGAAGCTATATTTTTCACAAAAAGTCCTCCAAATCATACAAATAAACATACCACATTTTATTATATAATATTTCCGCATAAAAATCAAGGTCAAATGTCAAAAAACTGACATTTGACCTGAATCTATCATTATACGGACATATGCAGAATACGTTTCCGCAGAAGCTCCCCTACGGGTACCGCATATTCTGCTGCATACCACTTCCGCCGCATAAACTGATATTGCCCGTTAATTCAGTTTATGCAGTTTGGTGTTTTTGGGTACTTGTACTATTTACCCGTAGGCAAGCTTTCTGATATTCACATCTGTCATAAAAGATGATGCATTGTACAGGAACATTACCTGATCGTACTCCTCAGGATTTACAACACTTTTGTATGACATCTGTATATAACGCATATCTACGAGAGTTATTTCGGAGTAATGCTGGGTAAGAAACGGCACATAGCAATGAGCGTATGAGTCCTTGAACATAAGAAGCTTCCCGCCCTTGTTATTGGTTTTGATTGTAACAAGGGGCTGGTTTGTTCCAAGAAATGTGGAATACTTATCCTTTACATCAAGGTATTCTCTGAAATACATGCTGTCGTAGCTTTCAGGCTCTTTTCCGTACTCAGATGTGACAAGCACTTCAGTAATCTCACTTCCTCCGACACAATGGTAAATGTCAAGTGTATCCTTTTCTACTCCGTCATAAAGTGCTTTGGAATAAAATGTACCGAGGAAAGCATCAGAGGCATGCTCCACGTCATACATTTCCTTTGGGACAGGCTCATATCCCATTTTCTTTCCTGCTGCCTCATAGGCAAGATATGCTCCGCCTGTTGTCCAGTGGTGGTCTGTACGGTAATAGGTATAATCAAACTTTCCTGCCTGCATTGCAGAGTATACGTCTATTGTTGAGATTGACTTTGACAATCCGCCGTAGGTGTAATTGATAAGGTCACGCTGACTTGCGTTGGGTGCACTCTCAGGAAGCTTATCGCGATAAATTTCCGCTGATGTGGGAACTAACATGAAATACACAGGAACATTATTTTTTTCCGCAAAAGTGTTTATTGCACTGATGCTTTTATCAATTGCGGCATAATCAGGTTCATTGATTTTTTCCACAAGACGGTCATCAAGGATATATATACCGTTGCGCTCATATTTGCCTGCAAGTGTTTCAACGGCAGTTTTTACTTTTATCCAGTCTGTTCTCCCTGCAAAATGGTCGGAAATATAGGTTTCCAGCTTATTCATATAACTACGGTCATAGATTGTTTTGGCTGAAGCCTTTGGCATTGACTGGAGAGTTCGGTTCTCTATATCAGAGAAGCTTTCCTTGGGTGAAAAAATTGTAATAATCGGAAAAGCAATGAGTATTCCGAAAAAAACTATGCAAGTAACAAGGTTAACAACATTAAGCTTTTTATTTTTCTTCATATGCTTCTCCTTTCTTTAGAATCTGAAATACAGGAACGGATTGTAGGTTGCGTCCACAAGATAAGAGGTGCAGAGGATAAGCATTGCAATGATAAGCACAGGTGTTGCGCAGGTAACAAGCTTTTCCTTTTTCTTCTTTGCAAACTCTGCAAGCTTCATGAACCAATCGGTTGATGCAAAGATACAAAGTACAAATATTACGATATTTGTTGTAAACATATAGGTTGCTGTACTGTCAGCAAGAATGCCTGTTGCACCGAACATTGCACCAAAATAACGGAATGCGTCGGAAAGTGTGTTTGTATCGAAAAGCACCCAGCCGAACACTGCAAGCAGGAAGGTATATAAGGTACTTACGGCGGCAGGAAGCTTTTCCAGCACCTTACCCCATCCAAGACGTTCAATGATTATCAGCACACCGAAATAGAGTCCCCACAGGATAAAGTTCCAGCTTGCACCGTGCCAAAGACCTGTAAGTCCCCAGACAATAAGCAGATTGCGGAGGGTTTTGCCCTTACCCTTACGGTTACCGCCGAGAGGAATATAGACGTACTCACGGAACCATGTACCGAGGGTAATATGCCATCTGCGCCAGAATTCGCTGACACTCCTGGACATATACGGGTGGTCGAAGTTTTTCGGGAAGTTGAAGCCAAGCATTTTTCCAAGACCTACTGCCATATCGGAATAGCCTGAGAAGTCGAAATAAATCTGGAATGTAAACGCAAGGATACCAATCCATGCGGTTGCGACACTGATTTCACTGTAGTCCATAGCTTTAATCTGAGTCCAGATGATACCGATATTGTTTGCTAAAAGTACCTTTTTGGCAAGTCCCTTAATGAACTTTCCGATACCCTCGCTGATTTTGTTGATGTTTACGGTACGTTCTTCAATTTCAGCGGCAACGTCCTCATAACGTACAATCGGGCCTGCAACAATCTGCGGGAAAAGTGTTACATAGGAAGTAAAACCGATGAAGCTTTTCTGCACCTTGATATTACGAAGGTAGAGGTCGATTGTGTAGGACATTGACTGGAAGGTAAAGAAAGAGATACCGATTGGAAGTGCTACCTTGTCCTCTGCAAGACCAAAATCGTAGATGTTTTCGTTAATCCAGCGGTTGACGAGGATAATCGGGTTGGTGATATCGCTCTTGAAGATTGAGTTGATTGTATCAATAAAGAAGTCGCTGTACTTGAAGATTGCAAGCAGTCCTACATTCATTATTACGGACACAAGCAAGCAGATTGTGCGTTTTTTCTGATTGTCGTCGTACTTTGCCATAAAGCGCCCTGCAAAGTAGTCGATTGCCGTTGAGAAAAGCATCAGAATCATATAGAATGGCTCGCCCCAGGCATAGAAGAAAAAGCCTGTAAAGAGAATAAGCAGGTTTCTTGCAGGGATTACAACTGACTTTTTCTTTCCCACATTGATTTTATCGGGAAGAAGAATGTAAATTATCATTACTATAGGGAGAAAGTAATAAAGAAACGTTAAGCTTGAAAATACCATAATTTACGGGTTATCCGTTTGCTCCTCTCCGTTGTGTATTTTTTCGGCAAGAGTGAAAAACTCCTGCTTTGTCATAAGCGTATTGAGTATGTCGATTATTGCAGTTGATGACATTAATTCGGGCAGGTCAAGTTCTGCAAGAAGCTTTTTGCGGAGTGCAGAGGAATTGGGCATACCGCTGAAACCGCACTCATAGAAATCAATTCTTGTAATCGGGTCAGAATTCTGAGGGCGCTCCTCTGACTCGATACCTGCTTTTGCAAAAGCATCAAGGATAAGATTTTTTTCTATTCCCTCAACACCAAGCTTGCCTTCCTTTGACGGCTCGGATTTGCGCTTCTCCTTGCCGAAAATATCGGGGATATAGACATTGGTTATGTTTCCGTTTTTTATTGCGCCTTTAAGGAATGAACGGATTTTAAATCCTGCGGTATCGGAGTCGGTCAGGATTATTATTCCCGTTGCGGCGGCATAATACCTGATAATTTTCAAAGTTTCCTTATCTTTAAAAATCTTAAAGCCGTTTGTGGGAATTATTACTGCGTCAATAATTGAGGAAAGCTTTATTTTATCGTACTTTCCCTCGACTATGACAGCTTGTTTTATATGAAGCATAAGTGCGTACCTTTCGTTCAATAAGTGTCTTGCCACGTCATTTAACGCGGCAAGGGCTGGCTTTGCCAACCTACCATTCAGCAAGGGATACAATCCTCTGCCGAATGGTGAAATGAAATCCGCCGTCTTAAAGGCGGAGGACATCTTGCCAAAGTTATCTTTTGAATGTAAGCATTTTTACGAGGGCTTCCTCCAGAAGAATCTGCGGTGAAGTTTTTGAGGATTTCATCAATGCGTCTGTATCTGCGAGAGTCTGTATGCACATTCTCAGGTGGGGCATTGATATTTTCTGCACGTCACGGAATGCATTGTCCACTCTGAATTCCACGTTTTTTGCGTAACCGAAATCAGACTTTACGTCGGCTGGTCCTTTGCGCACGGACATTGCTGTTCTTGCACGGTACATATCGAGAAGATTTCCTGTAATCGTATAAAGGATTACGATAGGTTCGATTTTTTCTTCAACAAGGTCATTGAACAGGCGCATTGCTGTTTTTCTGTCCATTCGCATTATTGCTTTTGCAAGGTCAAAGGTTGTGGTTTCTATTTGCCTTGGTGAAAGCTGACGGATTATTTCCATTGTTATTTCGTTACCTTGCGCATAGGCTGTAAGCTTAGAAACCTCGTTGGAAATAAGCATTGTATTGCAGGAACACTGTTCGGCGAGAAAACGTGCTGCATCGCGGGAAATTCCACAGCCTGCTTTTGACACGGCTGCCATAATTTCCTTTGCAAGCATATCAGGTGTTTTCAATGCAAAATTGCAGACGCTTCCGTTTTTGCTTACGGCATCCATAAGCTTCTTGTTCTTTGTTGTTGGATATTTTTTTCCGTCGGTAACATCTACTGAAGTATAATAAAAAATCAGGACTGTACTTTCCGGAAGATTTTTCACAACATCAATAACGCTGTTAAGCTGGTCTGCGGTAAGTGTTTCGGCGTTGAGGTCGGAAACAACACAACAGACGTAATCCGCAAACATCGGCAGTGCTTCACAGGAGTCGGAAAGCAGTTCGATATCAAGATTTTTTCCGTCAAAGCTGTGCAGGTTATAGGTTTCGTCGTCCTTGCTGACAAGACGTGCGGAAAGTGCCTTTGTATATTTTTCAACAGCAACCGCGTCCTTGCCGTAGAAATAATATGCACGGCTGTAGTTATTGTTTTTCACCGCAGTTTTAATATCATTTTCAGTTACGACAGCCATTGCTTTCTCTCCTATCTTATAATTTCGGGGTGTATTTCTCCGTATTTATCAATTTCAAACTTTATGCTTTCTTTAGTGTAAGTAACATCAGTTAAAGCGTCCTTTTCGGGTTTATCATTCATAACAACAATATTTTCCGATACAGGCACGGAGGTGAATTTTTTTCCGCTGTAAAGGATAGTAACCTCACAATCGGGAAATTCCGTAATATCGCTTTCAGATGTACACAACAGAAACTCATTTCCGTCTGCATTTACAATCACGATATCATCATTAAAACCAACGGTAAATTTATCTGTGTCAAGAGTGCTTCCGTCGGAATAAAAAATAAAATTTTCCGTTACCGTGCTGACAATATTTCTGTCATTTTCGGGAACCATATATTTTTCAACCCTGAAGATATCAAACTGCTTGTCATATATAATCTGAGAGGAAGTTACATCTGTATTCATGACAAGCGCATCAATTCTGCGTATTCCCTCTCGGTTAAGATATTTTGCTATGTATTCAGCTGTCAGACCGCCTTTTTTCAAGTCAATTACACAGGCAGAGTTGTTATCGTGAATTACGGCGGAAACAGAATTGCTATCCTTAATAATTGCAACTGTAACTGTATTTTCGGATATATACCGTCTTACGTTTACAAATCCCACCACGAAAACAAACACAGTCATTATCACCGCTGCTGTTGTTTTTGTACGTTTGCATAGGAATGAGGCTGTTATGCCTGTTATAAGTGCTGAAGCGATAAGCACGGAAATATTGTCGTCACCCAATGGAATGTATGAGAAATGCAGACTTCCGATATATTTTGAAATTGACCAAACAAGCATACAGCATATTTCGCATATTTTCAGCACCGGCACAGCAATTATCGGCAGTCCGCCTGTTATTGTTATAATTAGTCCGCCTATAAGAATAATCTGGCAGACAGGAAGCAATATCAGATTTGATATCGGTGACACTACCGAAACTTCGTCAAAAAACAGGGTTGTGACTGGAAAAACTACAATCATTACACAAAATGATGAGATGATTGATTCGATAATTTTTCCTGTATGATATTCCTTTCTTATATCCTTTATAATTTTCGGGGCGATTACTCCTATTCCGAAAACTCCTGTTACAGACAGCAGGAATGAAGCGTCCCTTACCGCAAAAGGAGATGTAACAGTCAAAAGTATTGCCGCAATTCCAAGAGAATTGAAGGTATCTGCTTTACGTTTGAAAAGTTCTGCACCGTACACAAGAAGTATCATTACTGCGGCACGGATTACCGAATTTGACATTCCTGCCAGTACGACAAAACAAAGCACAGGAACAAGGAGCAAGCTGAATTTCAGATATTTATTCACCGGAATACGGGAAATTATCAACCATATAAATGAACACACGACTGACAGGTGAACTCCTGAAACTGCCATGATATGTCCTATTCCCGAACGGTACATAAGAGTTTTTTCGGTGTTTTCAATTCCTGTTTTGTCACCGAACAGCATTGCCGCCATTATTCCACTGTATTGGCTGTTCATATTTCTGTTGATTGCTGAAAGGATATAATCTCTGTATTTCAAAAGAGTTTTCTTGATAGAAAACCCGTTACTTTCTGTATAATTAAGTTTATATACTCTGCTTAAACGCAAAAAAATATTTTTAGATTTATAGTAGCTTTTTGTCGGGAATTTATAGCTGTCTTTAAGCTCCTCAGCTTTTCCGAGTACGCTTACCGAATCACCGATTTCAATATTATACGAATCTGTAAAGCAGGTTACACAGGCTTCAATATCACCGTTGATTATGCCTTTGATTGTATAAGACGATTTATCACCGTCGTAATTATCAATATCAGTTACTATGCCCTTGATTTCCACGTCATAGCCGTCGTACTTGATAATATTCTGATACACGGTCAGGTCATACATACCATAAATCAGAATTGCAACAGCGGTACTTAATGTGCACACAGTAAATTTTATGGATTTGCTTCTGAAAAACAGCACTGAAATAATCGCTGATATAATCATTGCCACTGACAGACACAAATTTGTTCTATATGTAAAAAAAGATGCGGAAAACAGCCCTATAAGATAAGATGCACCTATATAAGCCATTTTCCGCACCATAAAAGGTCAACCCCTTTAATTTACTTAGCCCATTGTTTCATTGAGCTTTCTACCTCCGAGAATGTGGAAGTGGAGATGCTTAACGCTCTGACAGCCGTTTTCTCCGATGTTTGTTGCAACACGGTAGCCGTCCTCCGCAATTCCCTGCTCCTTGGCAATCTTTGCTGCTGCTTCAAAAATGTGAGCAACATAAGCAGAGTTTTCAGCTGTAATTTCAGCAGCGCTTGCAATGTGAGTCTTTGGCACTACGAGAATATGAACGGGAGCAAGAGGATTTATGTCCTTGAATGCGTACACAAATTCGTCCTCGTACACCTTTGTGCTTGGGATTTCCCCTGCAATGATTTTACAGAAAAGACAATCAGACATTTTTATTTCCTCCCGATTACTTTACAAATTCAGCAACAATTCCGCTTACTGCTGCGATTGCTTCAGCTGCCTTGGAAGCATCACCCATACCAGCCATAGCACTGTCAGGACGTCCGCCGCCCTTACCGCCTGTGAGTGCGGAAACCTTCTGAACGATTTTGCCAGCGTGTGCGCCGTTTGCAACTGCGTCCTTACCGCAAGCACAGATAATAGAACCTCCGTTTTCGTTTGTTGCGGCAATTACTGCAACAGCGTCGGAAGCCTTGTCCTTAATCTGGTCGCCCATTGTTCTGAGGACATCAGGCTTTGTATTTTCAAGAACAGCTGTGATAACCTTAACGGAGCCAACTGCTTCAGCATTATTAAAGAGCGAGTCAAGCTGAGAAGCGGCAATCTTGCTCTTGAGCTCGGAGATTTCCTTTTCGAGAGCCTTTACTTCGCCAGCCATAGCGTTACACTTGGAAACGAGTTCTGTTGCGTTTGGTGCCTTTACAGCCTGAGCAGCGCTTGTGATTGTTGTCTTGTACTCGTCGATGAGAGCGAGGACACCTGCACCTGTTACAGCTTCGATACGTCTTACGCCTGCTGCTACGGAGTTCTCGGAAAGAATCTTGAACAGACCAAGCTTGGATGTATTATCAACATGTGTACCGCCGCAGAATTCGATTGACACGCCGTCAACATTTACAACACGGACAACGTCGCCGTACTTTTCGCCGAACAGAGCCATAGCGCCGAGCTTTCTTGCTTCTTCGATTGGCATTTCTGTCATTGTAACTGTGATTGCGTCGAGGATATTCTTATTGATGATAGCTTCGATTTTCTTGAGTTCATCAGCTGTTACAGCTTCGAAGTGAAAGAAGTCGAAACGTACCCTTTCGTCGTTTACAAGCTGACCTGCCTGGTGAACGTGGTCACCGAGAACTGTTCTGAGTGCAGCCTGGAGAAGGTGTGCAGCGGTATGGTTACGCATTACAGCTGCTCTTGTTTCAGGGTTAACCTTTGCAGTAACATCTGCACCAGTTGTAAAGCCGCCGCTTGTTACTTCGCAATCGCATACGAACTGACCGCCTGTAAGCTTCTGTGTATCGAGAACTTCCATAACATTGCCGTTGCTTTCGATTGTACCCTTATCACCTACCTGTCCGCCGCTTTCAGCGTAGAAAGGTGTTGTTTCGAGGAGGACTGTTACTCTGTCGCCTTCTTCACACATATCTGCTGCTTCGCCGTTCTTGATCATAGCGAGGAGCTTTGTTTCAGCTGTAAGGTCTGTATAGCCAACAAACTTTGTTGTATACTGTGTGAGAACGCTTGCTGTAGCGTCGTCCCAGCCGCCGCCGAGCTTTCTGTTTTCACGAGCGGTCTGCTTCTGTATCTTCATACATTCCTGGAACTTTTCTTCATCAACGGAGATACCCTTTTCGCCGCAGATTTCCTTTGTAAGGTCAAGTGGGAAGCCGTAAGTATCATGGAGCTTGAATGCTTCCTCGCCGCCGAGAATCATTTCGCCGCCCTTAGCTTCGATATCTGCGATATACTGGTCAAGAATCTGAGAGCCCTTGTCAACTGTCTTTGCAAAAGCTTCTTCTTCCTTCTTGATTACTGTCTTGATGTAGTCACGCTTACCGTCGAGTTCAGGATAAGCGCAGACATTTTCGTTGATAACTGTATCAACAACTTCATAGAGGAAAGGCTTGTTTGTGCCGAGAATTCTGCCGTGTCTTGCTGCTCTTCTGAGGAGTCTGCGGAGAACGTAGCCGCGTCCCTCGTTGGAAGGCATTACGCCGTCGCCAACCATAAATGTTGTGCTTCTGATGTGGTCGGTGATTACACGGATAGAGATATCTTCCTTAGCGTCAGACTTATATGTTTTGCCTGTAAGCTCAGAGATTTTCTTCATAATGTTCTGAACTGTATCAACTTCAAAGAGGTTGTCTACGTCCTGCATTACGCAGGCAAGTCTTTCAAGGCCCATACCTGTGTCGATGTTCTTTGTAGCAAGCTGTGTGTAGTTGCCGTGACCGTCATTATCGAACTGTGTGAAAACATTGTTCCAGATTTCGATAATTCTGTCGCAGTCAGAAGCCTGTTCAAAGTTTTCGAATGGACCGTACTTTTCGCCTCTGTCGAAGTGGATTTCGGAGCAAGGACCGCAAGGACCGCTGCCGTGTTCCCAGAAGTTATCCTTCTTGCCAAGCTTGATAATTCTGTCGCGTGGCACGCCGACTTCTGTTGCCCAGATTTCGCCAGCTTCGTCGTCCTCTTCATAAATTGTAACCCAGAGTCTGTCCTCAGGGATTTCAAGTGTCTTTGTGAGGTACTCCCAAGCCCAAGCGATTGCTTCGTGCTTGAAATAGTCGCCGAAGGAGAAGTTACCGAGCATTTCAAAGTAAGTACCGTGACGAGCTGTTTTACCAACGTTCTCAATATCAGGTGTACGGATACACTTCTGACAGGTTGTTACTCTGTGGCAAGGTGGTTCTTCGATGCCCTGAAAATACTTTTTAAGCGGTGTCATACCTGCATTGATAAGCAGGATAGAGTTGTCGCCCTGTGGTACGAGAGGAGCAGAGTCCATTCTGAGGTGTCCCTTGCTCTCGAAAAATTTAAGATAGCTTTCACGCAGGTCGTTAAGTCCTGTCCATTTCATTTTCAAAACTTCCTTTCAAAAACGTAAAACGTTTATTAGTCTTCATCTTCCTCATCAGGCATATCCCAGTTGTGGTATACCTTCTGAACGTCGTCGTTGTCCTCGAGGTGTTCAAGGAGGAGGTTCATCTTCTTGATGGAGTCCTCATCTGTAAGCTCTGTATATGTTGCAGGAATCATTTCGATATCTGCGGAAACGAGCTTGTATCCCTTATCTGTGAGGGCATCTCTTACTGCTGCAAAATCAGCAGGCTCTGTTTCAATTTCAATCATATCATCTTCCATTGTAAAGTCGGAAGCACCTGCATCAAACACGTCTTCCATAACTGTATCCTCGTCCTTACCGTCAGCTTCAGCAACGATGATACCCTTGCTGGAGAACATAAAGGATACGCAGCCTGTTGTACCGAGGTTGCCGCCGAACTTATCGAAGTAGTGACGTACATCACCTGCTGTACGGTTCTTGTTATCAGTAAGTGTCTCAACAATTACGGCAACGCCGTTAGGACCGTAACCCTCATAAACGTTAGCTTCGTAGTTTGTCTTGTCAGCACCGCCTGCTGCCTTCTTGATTACGCGGTCAATGTTATCGTTAGGAACGTTATTTGCCTTAGCCTTTGCAATAAGGTCACGAAGCTTTGCGTTGTTGTTAGGGTCAGCGCCGCCTTCCTTTACGCAAACAGTGATTTCACGTCCGATTTTAGTAAAAATCTTAGCCTTTGCGCCGTCTGTAGCTTCCTTTTTTCTCTTGATATTGTTCCATTTGGAATGTCCTGACATAATAAAACTCTCCTTCAAATTATATAAAAAATTTATTTTACTTTAAAAACATTCTGCGGTATGCCGCAGACTTTGTTTCTATTGGTTCGCCGTGACCGAAGAAAATTCTTTCGGTTTTCAGCTTCTTGATTTTCTCAAGGGATGCCCTTGCGGCTTTCGGGCTTTCGCAGATTGCGGGGAATGCGGGTGCTATGTAATTCATTGCCGCATCGCCGAGGTACAAATCCGTACCATTCATAAATCCGAATGAGCCTTTGGTATGTCCGTCAAGCTTGATTGCTTTGCAGTCTGCACCGAAATCCTTGCCAAGCTCCATACCGTCCTCAAGGTAAATATTTACCTCAAACAGTTCAGACTTGTTGCTCATTATCTTTTTCGAAAGTGCAGCGACAACTTTTCCTGCTGCACCTACCGAGTAAAATGGTCTGCAAAGATTATCCTCAGCAAGTAATTCATCGTACTTGCTCATTGCGATTGGTACACCGTACAATTCCGAGAAATAAGCGGCATTGCCAATATGGTCGTTATGACCGTGGGTAAGTACGATAAGCTTCACGTTGTAGTTGAGAAGCCAGGTTTCAATTTCATCACGGTACTTCGGAATACCCGTATCAACGAGGATATCGCCATCCGTGCCCCTGATTATGTAGCAGTTGGTGTTATCACAGTTGATGAGATTAACATTATCTAAATTCATATCAGCTTTCCTCGTTTGCCAAATTAACATTATACCATATAATGTCGAACAATTCAACTATTCTTTCTGAATTTCCCGTAAGGTGGAGATACCCAAAAAGAGTTTCCAGAGCAGTTGCACGTCTGTACTCCACTGGGTTAGAGCTTTTCGGCACGGTATTGCCTGTTGCATTGCGTCCGCGCTTGAAAACAGCTTCTTCTTCTTCAGTGAGGTGCGTCATTATCACGTCAACTGCCCTTGACTGATACGCTGCACGGACTCTTTCAACCGCTTCCTTATGAAGCTTTTTCACGGGCATATTTGCCGTAAGCACGATTTTTTCACGGACAAGCTGCTCATACACTGCATCTCCGAGAAATGCAAGTGTAAGAGGGCTGTACTGGTTAGCGTCTTTCTTTTCCGTTGTAAACACTCCTTGTTAAAATGCTTAGAATACAAAGTCAAATTCAAAACCGAAGATATTGACTGTATCTCCCTCGTCAATGCCCATACGCTCAAGCTCATCGATAATACCGCTGTTGCGGAGGACACGCTGGAAATACTGGAGAGAGGAGTAATCTTCCATATCCACAGTACGCATGATATTTTCAAGCCAAGCTGCTTCGACGTAATAAACACCGTCGTCACCTCTTGTAATTTCGAACTTTTCGTCCATTCCTGCACGTTCGTCCAGCTCCTGCTGAGTAAGAGGTTCAGCCTCGTACTCTCTGATTGGAGGAAGCTTGTCAAGCTCGGCAGAAATTGCGTTCACAAGCTGTTTTGTACCTTGTGTTGTTGCGGCAGAAATTTCAAAGAATTCAAGTCCGAGGTCAGTTACATACTGCTTGAATGCTTCAATCTGTTCAGGTGTTGCCATATCACATTTATTTGCGGCAACAATCTGCGGACGTTCAGCCAAATCCTCGCTGAAATTAGCAAGCTCACGGTTGATGATCTCGAAATCTTCGACAGGATCTCTGCCTTCTATTCCTGAAACGTCAACAACGTGGACGATAAGTCTACAACGTTCAACGTGGCGGAGGAACTCGTGTCCCAGTCCCACGCCGTCGCTTGCGCCCTCGATAAGACCGGGGATATCTGCCATTACAAAGGACTTGCCCTCTTCAATCTGAACAACGCCGAGAACAGGTGTCAGGGTTGTGAAGTGGTAATTGGCAATCTTCGGCTTTGCTGCCGAAACAACGGAGATAAGCGTGGATTTACCGACATTCGGGAAACCTACAAGACCGACGTCAGCGATAAGCTTCAATTCGAGGGTTACCTCGTATTCTTCACCGAGGAAGCCAGGCTTTGCGAACTTTGGAATTTGTCTTGTTGGAGTAGCAAAACGGGCATTACCTTTACCACCCTTACCGCCCTTGGCAAGAATTTTCGGCTCGTCACCTGACATATCAGCCATAATTCTGCCAGTCTGTGCATCACGGATAATTGTGCCCCTTGGAACACGGATTACAAGGTCTGGAGAGTTTTTGCCTGTACGGTTGCCTGAAGAACCGTTTTCGCCTCGCTGTGCGATATATTTTCTTTTATAGCGGAAGTCTTCGAGGGTTGAGAAGTTGTCGTCAACCTGAAAAACGATATCGCCGCCCTTGCCGCCGTCACCGCCGTCGGGACCGCCTGCTGCTACGTATTTTTCACGGTGGAACGAAACGGCACCATCGCCGCCGTCACCTGCTTTTATCTTAATTTTCGCTTTATCTACAAACATATTTTTCCTCTTTCTTAAGTTTGGTTACAAAATACCCATAATATTATACCACAAAAGAATTGCAACTGCAATATATAATTAGAAAAAATCGCCTGTTTATGCAGATTTTCGGGCAAAAAATGTCCCTCTCGGGTGGAGAGGGAAAAAATTTATTTCAACTTATCGATATAAAAATCCAGCAAATCAAATATCCAGTCTTTCACGTTGCTGAATTTATAGCCAAGCGATTCTGCTTTTTCTGTATTTATGCTGTATTCGGTTTCGCCGTTGTATGGTGCAGACTCTCCGTCTGATGTGAGAATTGCTTTTGCTCCTGTCTTTTCTTCAACATAGGCAATTACTTCTCTGAGGGAAATTGTACCGTTTGAACAGCCGTTTATTGCACCTGAAAAATCCTGTTCAGCAAGGAAAGCTATAAACTCCCCTGCTTCATCTGAAGGGATATATCCCATCTGGCAATCGAGATTGTCAACGTACATAGGAATTGATTTTACGACGTGCTCAACATAAAAATACAATCTGTTTGTGTAATCATCTGTACCAACAACATAAGGACAACGAACGGCAATCCATTTTGTATCGTTAAACACTTGGGACAGAGCACATTCAGCCTGTCTTTTAACCTCGTCATACGGGAAATCAGGTCTGTTGCACCAAACAAGCTTCTTATTGTTTCCGTCAAACTCATTTTCCTTTGTATCAATATGCTTTGGCTCATACACAGCGGTACTTGACATATGAATAAGCTTATCACAATCTACAACGTCCATAAGATATTTTACATCATTGGAACAATATGCGATTTTATCAATTACTACGTCGTAATGCTTGCCTGCAAGTGCATTTTTTATGCTTTCGGGATTTGTTCTGTCAAGCGTTATACGTGTTACTTTGTCACCAAAATTATCTGCGGTTGTACCTCTTGTGGCAATGGTAATATTATGTCCGTTATTCAGCAATGCGTTGACCATATGCACGCCGAAAAATCTTGTTCCGCCGATTACGAGAATATTCATTTTGGTGACCTCCTGTTATTCATCAATTACTCCGACTTGATAATCGTCCTCATATATGATTTTACCAACATAATTGCTGTAAACAATATCATAAGGCACTTTATATTTATCAAGTAAATTAAGAAGTGGTTGGATATGTTCAAGCATTTCTCCAGTATTTTCAGTTTTGAACCAAGTTACTGCTCCCTGCGGATTTTCATTATCGTTTCCGTAAAATGGAGGTTCGGGCAAATGCTCTAAAAACCATTTATGTGTAGTTTCATATATCTGCTTATCTTCTTCGCTATAGATATTATCTCTTATTCTTCGCCAATTTAAAATAAACACACCAACTGGCTTTTGCGTTTTCCATGCAATTTCTCTGCCTTGAATACGCATATACTTCGGAAGCTTCATAATTACAACTCCTTTGAAATATACAAAAAGTCTGTCACTAAATTGTAACGGACTTTTTGGCGGAGAAGGAGGGATTCGTAACCCTAAGCTTTGCCGAGCAAAGCTATGAGTTGCTTCGCAACTCGGAGCCTTCTGCTTACTCTCATTACTACACAAAAATAAAAGCATCGCATTAAATGCGATGCTTTTATTTTGGCGGAGAAGGAGGGATTCGAACCCTCGATGAGCTATTAACCCATACACGAGTTCCAGTCGTACGCCATAAACCGGGCTAGGCGACTTCTCCATTTATTTTCCATCGCATCTCTCAGCGACTTAATTATTATATCAGATGTTTTTACATTTGTCAAGCCTTTTTTGCAAAAAAGTTTTATTTTTTTCCAAAAGTATAAAAACGGCTTCCAACCTTGATTGGAAGCCGTTTGATAGATTAAACTGTTGCAGGTGCTGTATGCTCTGCGGTTTCGTTCTTAACAACCTGTGTATTATTGTAAACATCCATACCTGTACCTGCAGGAATGAGCTTACCGATAATAACATTTTCCTTAAGACCCTGGAGATAGTCGCTCTTACCCTTGATTGCTGCGTCGGTAAGTGCTCTTGTTGTTTCCTGGAAGGAAGCTGCGGACATAAAGCTGTCGGAGTTGGACGAAGCCTTTGTAATACCCTGGAGTACAGGAATTGTTGTAACGAGAGTTACATTTGTTTCGCCTGCGTCAATTCTTGCCTGAAGCTCAGCGTTGATCTGCTCGATTTCACGCTTGTCAACCAGTGCGCCAGGGAGCAGATAGCTTGAACCGCTGTCGTCAACCTTAACCTTACGGAGCATCTGACGA
Source organism: Oscillospiraceae bacterium (assembly GCA_045606725.1). Lineage (GTDB taxonomy): Bacteria > Bacillota > Clostridia > Oscillospirales > Ruminococcaceae > RGIG8773. The sequence continues at coordinate 99,920 of JAZUSM010000116.1, forward strand.
ACGATAACTTCGATGTGTCTGTCGTTGATATCAACACCCTGCTGACGGTAGGTCTTCTGAACTTCTGTAATGATATAGTTCTGAACAGCCTGCTGACCGTTTACTGCGAGGATATCGCCAGGGTTGATAGCACCTTCTGTAAGTGGTGCGCCTGCTTCAACCACGTCACCCTCGTGAACCTTAATCTTGAAGCCGTATGGTACAGGATAATACTCTTCTGCACCTGTTTCATCATTTGTGATGATAACGTTTCTGATCTTCTTGATTTCTTCCATACGAACTGTACCACCGATTCTTGCGATAATGGACGCATTCTTCGGACGGCGGCTTTCAAAGAGTTCTTCAACTCTTGGAAGACCCTGTGTGATATCTTCTGCGGAAGCGATACCACCTGTATGGAAGGTTCTCATTGTAAGCTGTGTACCAGGCTCACCGATAGACTGAGCAGCGATTACACCGACAGCTTCACCAACAGCAACGAGGTTGCCGTTTGCGAGGTTTGCACCGTAACACTTAGCACATACACCGTGCTTAGCCTTACAATTGAGTACGGAACGGATTTTAACCTTTTCGACACCGCTGTCAACAACCTTCTGAGCGTCAATCTCGTTCATAAGCTTGTTATGGCTCATGATAAGGTCGCCTGTATTCGGGTCACGGAGGTCTTCCATAAGGTAACGGCCCACAAGACGTTCCTTGAGAGGCTCAATCATTTCGTTACCGTTCTTGATTGTATAAACTTCGATACCCTCATTTGTTCCGCAGTCTTCCTCACGGATGATAACATCCTGAGAAACGTCTACGAGACGACGTGTAAGGTAACCGGAGTCGGCAGTACGAAGCGCTGTATCGGCAAGACCCTTACGAGCACCACGTGAGGAGATGAAGTATTCGAGGATGTTAAGACCTTCACGGTAGTTAGCACGAATAGGCATCTCGATTGTAGAACCGGAAGTATTGGCGATAAGACCACGCATACCTGCTAGCTGACGAATCTGGTTGATACTACCACGGGCACCGGAGTCAGCCATCATGAAGATTGGGTTGTACTTGTCAAGACCATTCTTCAAGGCATCTGTTACCTCGTCTGTAGCCTTATTCCAGATATCGATGAAGCGCTTGGACTTTTCAGCGGAGGAAATAAATCCGCGCTTGTAAAGCTTATTAATCTTTTCAACCTTTGCGTCTGCGTTTGCAAGAATATCCTTCTTAGCTTCAGGAATTTCTGCGTCACATACAGCAACGGTAATTGCGGCTCTTGTAGAGAACTTATATCCGAGAGCCTTGATATCGTCAAGAACTTCAGCAGTTTTAGCTGTACCGTGGATACGGATACAACGGTCAACGATATCAGAGAGCTGACCCTTCTTAACGAGGAAGTCAATTTCAAGGTCAAACTGCTTATCGGAATTTGTTCTGTCAACGTAACCAAGGTTCTGAGGAATCTTTTCGTTGAAGATAATTCTTCCGACTGTACACTCAATCAGCTTGGAAACTGTTCTTCCGCCGATATCCTTGGAAATACGAACCTTGATAGGAGCGTGAATGGAAACTACGCCCTCGCTGTAAGCCATGAGTGCTTCGTTTACATCACGGAATACCTTTCCTCCGCCCTTTTCGAGGTACTGACCGTTCTCGTCCTTTTCTTCCTTCTTCATTGTGAGGTAATAGGAACCGAGAACCATGTCCTGTGAAGGAACTGCAACAGGACGTCCGTCAGAAGGCTTGAGGAGGTTATTTGCAGCAAGCATAAGGAAGCGTGCTTCAGCCTGTGCTTCTGCGGAAAGAGGAAGGTGAACAGCCATCTGGTCACCGTCGAAGTCAGCGTTGAACGCTGTACATACCAGTGGGTGAAGCTTGATAGCTCTGCCTTCTACGAGGATTGGCTCAAACGCCTGAATACCGAGTCTGTGAAGCGTAGGGGCACGGTTAAGGAATACTGGGTGATCCTTAATTACATTTTCAAGTGCATCCCACACATCATTCTCAGCTCTGTCCACCTTTTTACGGGCAGACTTGATATTTGTAGCCTTGCCTGTATCAACAAGACGCTTCATAACAAAAGGCTTGAAGAGTTCGAGTGCCATTTCCTTAGGAAGACCGCACTGGAACATCTTGAGTTCAGGACCAACTACGATAACAGAACGACCGGAGTAGTCAACACGCTTACCGAGAAGGTTCTGACGGAAACGCCCCTGCTTACCCTTGAGCATATCGGAAAGAGATTTGAGGGCACGGTTGTTAGGACCTGTAACAGGTCTGCCGTGTCTGCCGTTGTCGATAAGTGCGTCAACAGCTTCCTGGAGCATTCTCTTTTCGTTTCTGATAATAATATCAGGAGCTTCAAGTTCAAGCATTTTCTTAAGACGGTTATTTCTGTTGATAACACGTCTGTAGAGGTCGTTAAGGTCGGAAGTAGCATATCTGCCGCCGTCCAGCATAACCATAGGACGGATATCAGGAGGAATAACAGGAACTACATCGAGAACCATCCACTCAGGCTTATTGCCGGAAAGACGGAAAGCTTCGATGATTTCAAGTCTCTTAAGGAGCTTGATTTTCTTCTGTCCCGGAGGAAGCTCTGCAAGCTCGGATTTAAGCTCATTTGCAGCTGCCACGAGATTATTTGTCCAGTTTTCCTTATCAGCGATTTCATTATACTCGCCGTTTGCATTTGCAGCTTCAAGGTTCTCAAAGAAAATCTTTTCGATATACTGAGAGCCTGTTTCAACTGTAATGAGAGCACCCTGCTCCTCTGCCTGTCTTCTGTTGAACGGAACAATTTCTTCGGTATAGGTTGTTCTGGAAACAACGTCACCGATGTTATAATTCTCATTCTCTGCATTGTCAGAAATTACATAGTAACGCTTAGCGAGGAAATCCTTGATCTGCTCCTCGTCGATACCTGTAACCTTAGCAAATTCGTTAAGGTGCTGCATGATATAAGTGTCGTATCTGTCAGGGTTATACTCATCAAGGAGTTCCTTGATAGCTTCTGCACCCATTTCAGCAACAAAATCGTCCTCGTACTTTTCACGCATATCTGCATATTCCTTTTCGGTAAGCAGCTGCTTCTTTACGAGTTCGGTGTTACCGGAATCGATAACGATATATTTTGTGAAGTAAAGAACTTCTTCAAAGCGCTTCTGGGATACTTCGATAACCTGGCCAATTCTGGAAGGTGTACCCTTGAAGTACCAGATGTGGGACACAGGAGCAGCAAGCTCGATATGACCCATACGCTCACGACGAACCTTTGCACGTGTTACTTCAACGCCGCAACGGTCGCAGACCTTACCCTTGAAACGGATTTTCTTATACTTACCACAGTGACACTCCCAGTCCTTCTGAGGTCCGAAAATTCTTTCACAGAAAAGACCGTCACGCTCTGGCTTCTGAGTTCTGTAGTTTATTGTTTCAGGTCTTTCAACCACACCGTGAGACCATTTTCTGATCTGCTCGGGGGACGCAAGACCGATTTTTATAGATTCAAAAGTATTGAATTCCAAATATAACACTCCTTTAAACTGTTGTTTCAATGCGAAGCGATGTTCCGTCCCGCTTTTCACGGGACAGAACTGAGTGTATTAATCAGACAAGATCGTCATCATCGTCGAAGGAATAATCCTCGTCGTCATCGTCACTGTCGAAATCACCGTAATCGTCATCGTCGCTGTCTTCCAGCGAGAAGCCGTCGTCAAAATCGCCTTCTTCAACGATTGCGTCCATATCATCTGCGTCTGAAACAGGAGGTGGAATAATATCGTCGTCGTCCTCAAATGTCTGCTTGAGGTCGATTTCCTCTTCGTTTTCGTCAAGAACCTTAACATCAAGACAGAGGGACTGGAGTTCCTTGATGAGTACCTTGAAGGACTCAGGGATACCAGGCTTAGGAACGTTCTGACCCTTAACGATTGCCTCGTAGGTCTTTACACGTCCTACAGTATCGTCAGACTTGACTGTAAGGATTTCCTGAAGGGTATAAGCAGCACCGTAAGCTTCCAGTGCCCAAACTTCCATTTCACCGAAACGCTGACCGCCGAACTGAGCCTTACCGCCGAGTGGCTGCTGTGTAACCAGTGAGTAAGGACCAACTGAACGTGCGTGAATCTTATCGTCAACCAGGTGGTGGAGCTTGAGGTAATACATATAACCAACGGTTACAGGGTTATCAAACTTATCACCTGTACGTCCGTCGTAAAGGATTGTCTTACCGTCTTCTCTCATGCCTGCTTCCTTGAAGCACTCACGAATATCATCTTCGTGTGCGCCATCGAATACAGGAGTCATGATCTTCCAGCCGAGCTTCTTGGCTGCCATACCGAGGTGAACCTCGAGAACCTGACCGATGTTCATACGGGAAGGTACGCCAAGAGGGTTAAGAACGATATCAAGAGGTGTACCGTCAGGAAGGAATGGCATATCTTCGGATTTAAGGATACGTGAAACGACACCCTTATTACCGTGACGACCAGCCATCTTATCGCCAACAGAAATCTTACGCTTCTGAGCGATATAGCAGCGTACGAGCATATTTACACCAGGAGCAAGCTCCTCGGAGTTTTCTCTTGTAAATACCTTAACGTCAACGATAACGCCTGCCTCACCGTGAGGAACCTTAAGGGAGTTATCACGAACTTCTCTTGCCTTTTCACCGAAAATTGCACGGAGAAGTCTTTCTTCAGCTGTGAGCTCAGTTTCACCCTTAGGTGTAACCTTACCAACGAGGATATCGCCTGCACGAACCTCAGCACCGATACGGATAATACCGCGGTCATCGAGGTCCTTGAGAGCGTCTTCACCGACATTAGGAATGTCGCGTGTGATTTCCTCAGGTCCGAGCTTTGTATCACGGGATTCAATCTCATATTCTTCAATATGGATAGAGGTGTACATATCTTCACGAACAACACGTTCATTAAGGAGAACGGCGTCCTCGTAGTTGTAGCCTTCCCATGTCATGAAGCCGATGAGAGCATTCTTACCGATAGAAATTTCACCGTTGCAGGTAGCAGGACCGTCGGCAAGAACCTGTCCGACATGGATTTCTTCACCCTTGTCAACGATAGGACGCTGGTTTACACAAGTACCCTGGTTGGAACGCTTGAACTTTGTAAGCTTATAAGTGTGTGTTGCGCCTGTGCCTTCCTTGACAACAACTTCGTCAGCGGAAACACGTTCAACAACACCGTCGTGCTTTGAAACAACACATACGCCTGAGTCAACAGCAGACTTGTACTCCATACCTGTACCAACGATAGGTGATTCGGTTTTGAGGAGCGGAACAGCCTGACGCTGCATGTTCGCACCCATGAGGGCACGGTTTGCGTCGTCGTTTTCAAGGAACGGAATCATCGCTGTAGCGATGGAAACTACCATCTTAGGAGAAACGTCCATATAATCGATACGTTCACGTTCACATTCAAGAATCTGGTCACGGTAACGTGCGTTAACGATAGGACGTGCAAACTTACCGTCTTCTGTAAGAGGCTCATTCGCCTGAGCAACTGTGAAGTTATCTTCAACGTCAGCTGTCATATAAACAACTTCGTCAGTTACAACACCTGTTGCCTTATCAACCTTTCTGTATGGCGCTTCGATAAAGCCGTATTCATTGATACGTGCAAAGGAAGCAAGGTAAGAGATAAGACCGATGTTAGGTCCTTCAGGGGTTTCGATAGGACACATTCTTCCGTAGTGGGAATAGTGTACGTCACGAACTTCGAATCCGGCACGGTCACGGGAAAGACCGCCAGGACCGAGGCCTGAAAGACGTCTTTTATGTGTGAGCTCTGCAAGAGGGTTTGTCTGATCCATAAACTGTGAAAGCGGTGATGAACCAAAGAATTCCTTGATTGCAGCAGTAATTGGTCTGATATTGATAAGAGCCTGCGGAGTGATGGAATCCATATCCTGAGTCTGGATATTCATTCTTTCACGGATAACTCTTTCCATACGGGAGAAGCCGATTCTGAACTGGTTCTGAAGAAGTTCGCCGACAGAACGGATTCTTCTGTTGCCGAGGTGGTCGATATCGTCAACAAGGCCTACACCTTCACAGAGGTTAATGAAGTAGCTGATTGTAGCGTAGATATCGTCAAGGATAATATGCTTAGGAACGAGTTCTTCAGCACGTGACTTGACCATTTCCTCAAGTTCTTCCTTATCGGAAGCAGTTTCAAGGATTTCCTTGAGAACCTTGAAGTATACCTTTTCGTTGATACCGTACTTTTCAGGGTCAAAATCAACGTAAGGAGCCATATCAACCATACGGTTACCGAGAACCTTTACTTCACGTTCTTCAATGCTGTGGGATGTTTCACCTGTAGGTGTTGTGAAGGTTTCCTTATGCTCAACACGGAGCCATACTTCACCTACACCTGCCTGCTCGATTTCCATAGCCTTATCGTAAGTGATAAGGTCACCCTCGTCAGCCATGATTTCACCTGTAAGAGGGTTAGCAACAGGTCTGGCGAGGTAATGACCTGTAATTCTGGAAGCTACACCAAGCTTCTTGTTATACTTGTAACGTCCGAAGCGTGCAAGGTCATATCTCTTTGCGTCAAAGAAAAGACCGTTGAGATGATTTTCAGCACTTTCAACCGTTGGAGGTTCACCCGGACGGAGCTTCTTATATGCTTCAAGAAGAGCTTCTTCTCTGTTCTTTGTTGTATCCTTCTGAAGAATTGTCTGGTTAAGACGCTCGTCTGTACCGAAAATTTCTTCGATTTCAACATCTGTACCGCAGCCGAGGGAACGGATAAATGTTGTGAGAGGAATTTTTCTGTTTTTATCAATTCTTACATAGGCAACATCGTTTGAGTCCATTTCGTACTCAAGCCATGCACCTCTGTTAGGGATAACAGTTGCTTTAAAAAGGTCCTTACCGGTCTTATCCTTTTCAAATGAGTAGTAAACACCGGGAGAACGAACGAGCTGTGATACGATAACACGCTCAGCACCGTTGATTACGAACGTACCGCTGTCTGTCATAAGCGGGAAATCGCCCATAAACACTTCATTTTCTTTTACTACACCTGTTTCCTTGTTCCAGAGAGTAGCCTTTACTCTCAGCGGAGCAGCATAAGTAACGTCACGTTCCTTACACTCTGCAACGGAATACTTAGGTGTGTCGTCGATTGAATAGTCCACAAAGTTAAGCACGAGATTACCGTTGTAATCTGTAATTGCCGCAACATCGCGGAATACTTCTTTAAGTCCCTCCTCCAGAAACCATTTGTAGGAATTTTTCTGCACCTCGATAAGGTTCGGCATTTCGAGAGCTTCATTAATCTTACTGAAACTCATTCTCGTCGTTTTACCGAGCTGCACCGGCTTGACATTCACCATAGGCGGGTCCCTCCTTATTTTTTTGCGGGGATAGAACATCTTCCGAAAAATATTTTTTCGGAGTTATTGCAATCTTAAAAGTAATGTGTTATACTATATATAACGTCAAAACGGCATAAGATTACATTATGATACAGTATATTATTATACAACAATATTCAAGCATTGTCAAGGATTTTTCCACGATTTATTAGATTTATTAAAAATAACCGTATTCGAAGCAAAAACGAATACGGTTATTTTTTATTTTATACAAAAACACAATATTTTGTGTTTTGTTTTATTATCCTCCCCAATATTTGCGGTCAAGGCTTCTGAACTGGACAGCCTGCGCGATATGAGCCTTGTCTATCACTTCCGAGCCGCTCATATCGGCAATTGTTCTTGCCACCTTCAATATACGGTCATAGGCACGGGCGGAAAGTCCCATCTTCTCAAACACATTTTTCAGCGTTTCCTTTGCCCTGTCGGTCATTACACACACATCTGCGAGCATATCAGAGGTAATCCTTGCGTTACAGGTAACTTTTGTACCTCTGAAGCGTGCATTCTGTATTTCTCTTGCCGTCTGAACACGTTCTCTTATCTGTGCAGAGCTTTCCTCTTTGGTTGTGGAAGAAATATGTTCGAACTCTACAGGCGGAACTTCAACATGAATATCAAACCTGTCAAGGAGAGGCCCGCTTATTTTTGACAGATATGCGGAAACCTGCTTCTGAGAACAGGTACATTTTCTCGTGGGGTGTCCGTAATATCCGCAGGGACATGGGTTCATTGCAGCAACAAGCATAAAGCTGCACGGATATGTAATAGCACCTGCCGCACGGGAGATTGTCACCTGCTGGTCTTCAAGCGGCTGACGCAGGATTTCAAGTGCAGGACGCTGAAATTCAGCAAGCTCGTCCAGAAACAGCATACCATTATGTGCAAGGGATATTTCACCGGGATGCGGAATTGTTCCGCCGCCTGCAAGTCCTGCTGAAGAAATAGTATGATGCGGACTTCTGAAGGGACGGATTGTCACGAGAGGGTGTTCCTTATTTACAAGGCCCGAAACGGAATGGACGTTGGTTGTTTCAATTGATTCCTCGAAGGTCATTGCTGGGAGGATTGTATTAAGACGCTTGGCAAGCATTGATTTACCTGAACCAGGGCTGCCAATCATCAGCACATTATGTCCGCCTGCTGCGGCATATTCCAGCGCCTTTTTAGCAGCATACTGCCCCTTTACGTCGGCAAAATCAAGTGTATCAAAACGCTCCTCAGGTTTGATTTCATAGGGAC